>DATHAU010000686.1:0-1610 GCA_035296545.1 Microvirga sp. | reverse complement strand
TATGTCACGGCCCTGTGCTTCTGGGACGAACGGCACGGAAACGGTCTTCGCACCCGCGTGGAAGGGGGCCCCTGGGCCATCGACCAGTTCCTCGAAGGGCTGGAGGCCCACCGCTTCATCCAGTCCTTCAAGACGTTTGCGGCCAGCGCCACCTTCCAGGAAACCCGCATTTTCCGGGAGCGCTACCGCTTCGAGGACCTGCTGAGCGCGTTCCTGGGCACCCTCGTGCGCCATGGGGGCTCGCGGCTCGACTGGTCGGCCCCGAACGTCCTCATCGGCCGCCCGGTGCAGTTCGCCGGCTTCAACCCGGACGACAGCCTCGCCATGCGCCGCTACCGGGCCGCCTTCGGCAAGCTCGGGGCCGATCACGCCCGCTATGTCTACGAGCCCGTGGGCGCCGCCTTCTTCTACGCCCAGCGGCTCGACCACGACGCCACGGTTCTGGTGGCGGATTTCGGCGGGGGCACCAGCGACTTCTCGGTGATGCGCTTTTCGCGAAAGGGAGGCGTCCTGCGGGCGGAGCCCCTGGGGCACGCGGGCATCGGCATCGCGGGCGACGCTTTCGACTACCGGATCGTCGACCGGGTGGTGTCGCCCCGGCTCGGCAAGGGCGGGCTCTACCGCTCCATGGGCAAGACCCTGTCCATGCCCAACCACTACTACGCCAACTTCGCCCGCTGGAACCAGCTCGCTCTGATGAAGGGCAGCGGCGACCTCAGGGAACTGCGGGAGCTGGCCCGCGCCGCCCTGGAGCCGGAGCCCCTGGAAAAGTTCATCAGCATCATCGAGTACGACCTGGGCTTTGCCCTCTACCGGGCCGTGTCCTCCGCCAAGGTGGCCCTGTCGGGCCAGGACGAGACGGATTTCCGCTTCCGGGGCGAGGGGGTGGATATCCAGGCCCGCATCACGCGCCGGGACTTCGAGGGCTGGATCGCCGAGGATGTGGGCCGCATCGCCGGGACCCTGGATCAGGCCCTGTCCAAGGCCGGCGTGGGGGCGGACGCCATCGAGCGGGTCTTCCTGACCGGCGGAACTTCCTTCGTTCCCGCCATCCGCAACCTCTTCGTGGAGCGCTTCGGCGAAACCCGCCTGACCTCCACCGACCAGTTCGAATCGATCGCCTATGGCCTTGCCCTCATGGGCCGGAGCGAAGCCCCGGAGCAATGGGCCCTGACCGAAGGCTAGGCCAAGCCTGCATCAATATTGCGCTTGCGGCGGGGTGACAAAGGGTTTTATTTCGCAGCGCAGCAATTTTGAGCCTGAAGCGGGAGCCCTGCCGTGTCCCTGATTAACCCGGACGTCATGCCTGAAAAGGATTTCCCGCTCCGCGACGACATCCGCCTCCTCGGCCGGCTCTTAGGGGACACGATCCGCGAGCAGGAGGGCGAGGCGGCCTTCGACATCGTCGAACTCATCCGCCAGACCTCCATCCGTTTCCACCGGAACGAGGACCAGGCCGCCCGGCGCGAGCTCGAGACGATCCTCAACAGCCTCTCCCGCGGGCGCACGAACCAGATCATCCGCGCCTACAGCTATTTCTCGCACCTCTCCAACATCGCCGAGGACCAGCACCACGTCCGCCGCTCCAGGGCCCATGCCATGGCGGGGGC
>DATHAU010000685.1:0-8427 GCA_035296545.1 Microvirga sp. | reverse complement strand
ACTCCCTGGATCATCCTTCGAGACGCCGCTTCGCGGCTCCTCAGGATGAGGTCTTCGAGACGCAGACTTCGTCTGCTCCTCAGGATGAGGACGGAGGGATGAGGCGTCCTCAGGGAGCCCGGAAAGCGGGCCAAATCCCCTCTCAAAGGGAGAGGGGGCAATCCTCATGCCCGCAGGCGCAGGTTGTCCGGGTCGAAGGGCGACTCGGGGACCACGATGGCCCGGTGGTCCCGCCCGTAAATGCGGATGTCGAGTTCGCTGCCGATTTCGGCCAGCTCCGGCCTGACCATGCCGAGCGCCAGGGATTTGCCCACGCGCCAGCCGTAGCCGCCGGAGGTGCAGCGGCCGACGATGCGGCCGTCGAGCAGCATCGGCTCGGAGCCGCGGGCGTCCGCGTCGGTGACGCCCTGCACTTCCAGGGTGACGAAGCGGTTCTGGAAGCCGCGCTGCTGCCAGGCCACCAGGCCGTCGCGGCCGATGAACCCGCCCTTGTTGGGATGCACGAAGCGGTCGAGGCCCGATTCCAGGGCCGCGTATTCGATGGAGAGCTCCCGCGGGATGAGGCGATAGGACTTTTCGAGCCGCAGGGTATCCATGGCCCTCATGCCGAAGGGCTTGATGCCGTAGGGGCGGCCCGCCTCCATGAGCAGGTCGAAGATGTAGTTCTGCATCTCGATGGGGTGATGCAGCTCCCAGCCCAATTCGCCCACGAAATTGACCCTGAGCGCCCGCGCATGGGCCGCGCCCACGTCGATCACCTTGCCCGAGAGCCAGGGGAAGGCCTTGTTGGAGAGGTCCGCGTCGGTGACCTTCTGGAGCACGTCGCGGGCGTGCGGACCCGCCACGATGAGCACGCCGTATTGCGTGGTGACCTTTTGCAGGTCCACGGAGCCGTCGCGGGGGCGCAGCTTGGACAGGTAGTCGAAATCGTGCCGCTCGGCCGAGCCCATGCCCACGAGATAGAACCGGTCCGCCGCCTCGCGCAGCACCGTGAACTCGGAGCGCACGCCGCCATTCAGCGACAGCATGTGCGTGAGGGCCACGCGGCCGATCTTCTGCGGCAGCTTGTTGGCCACGAGGTTGTCGAGGAAGGCCTCGGCGCCGGGACCGGAGACCTCGTATTTGGCGAACGCGCTCATGTCCTGAAGGCCCACCGCCTCGTGGACGTGGCGGGCCTCCCGGCCGACGATGTCGAAATAGTTGGAGCGGCGGAAGCTCCACTTCTCCTTCGGCCGCTCGCCCTCCTTCACGGGCGGGTGGTTCTCGTTGAGGAGCACGTCCGGCTTGTCGAGGTCCTCCTCGGAGAGGCCGTAGCCCTCCGGCGCGAACCAGTTGGGGCGCTCCCAGCCGTAGACGGAGCCGAACACGGCGCCCAGCGCCTTCATGCGGTCGTAGCACGGGGCGCGCTTGAGGGGGCGGGCGGCGGCGCGCTCCTCGTCCGGGTAGTGCACCGTGAACACGTTGGCGTAGGCCTCCTCGTTCTTCCGGCGCAGGTAGCCGCGGGTGGCGTAGGGGCCGAAGCGGCGGGGGTCCACGCCCATCATGTCGATGGTCGGCTCGCCGTCGACGATCCATTCGGCGAGCTGCCAGCCCGCCCCGCCCGCGGCGGTGATGCCGAAGCTGTGGCCCTCGTTGAGCCAGAAGTTCCTCAGGTCCCAGGCCGGGCCGATGATCGGGCTGCCGTCCGGCGTGTAGGCGATGGCGCCGTTATAGACCTTCTTGACGCCCACTTCCCCGAAAGCCGGGACCCGCGCCATGGCGGCCTCGATATGGGGCCCCAGCCGCTCCAGGTCCTCCTGGAACAGCTCGTATTCGGAATTGTCGTCCGGCCCGTCCAGGTAGCAGCAGGGAGCGCCCGCCTCGTAGGGGCCGAGGATGAAGCCGCCGTTCTCCTCGCGCAGGTACCAGGAGGAATCCGCCTCGCGCAGCACGCCCATCTCGGGCAGGCCCTGCCGCTGGCGCTCCAGCACCGCCGGATGCGGCTCGGTCACGATGTACTGGTGCTCCACGGGGATCACCGGGATTTCGAGCCCCACCATGGCGCCCGTGCGGCGGGCGAAGTTGCCGGTGGCCGACACCACGTGCTCGCAGGCGATGTCGCCCCGGTCCGTCCGCACCAGCCATTCCCCGTTGGGCCGGGCCTCGATGGCGGTGACCGTGGTGTTGCGGTAGATCTCCGCCCCGCGGGAGCGCGCCCCCTTGGCCATGGCCTGGGTCAGGTCGGCGGGCTGGATGTAGCCGTCGTCCGGGTGGCGGATGGCGCCGATGATCCCGTCCGTGTCGCACAGCGGCCAGAGCTCCTTCACCTGGGCCGGGGTGAGCACCTCCACGTTGATGCCGATCGTGTCGGCCACGCCCTTGTAGTACATGAACTCGTCCCAGCGGTCCCGGGTGCGGGCGAGGCGGATGTTCGACACCTGCTTGAAGCCCACCGGCTGCCCGGTCTCCTCCTCCAGGCTCTTGTAGAAATTCACCGAGTACTTGTGAATCTGCCCGACCGAGTAGCTCATGTTGAACAGCGGCAGCAGACCGGCGGCGTGCCAGGTGGAGCCGGAGGTGAGCTCCTTGCGCTCGATCAGGACCACGTCGCTCCAGCCCTTCCGGGCGAGGTGGTACAGGGTCCCCACCCCGACGACGCCGCCCCCGATGACGACCACCCGAGCCTGCGATTTCATGAGCGTGCAATCCTGTTGTTGTGCTGCCCCGTCGGCGGCAGGCATCCCTTATGGCTTGCCCGAACGGTCGCCGTCCTCGGGCGTGGCGTCTAACGCAAACACGACAATCTGTGTCGCAGGAGCGTCATGGGCCCGTGGCGGCACGGCATCCAAGCACTTGCCACAGGATGTGGAAGGGAGCCTCCAACCGTCTTCCACCCAAGCCCCTCAAGGGGTCGGGCGCGACAGCAACGGGGGTTGACGCTCTCCGGCGCGGCCCCGATCATGCCTGAAACGGTCAGGGCCGGCCCTCCCAGGGGAAGAACCACATGCTCAAAACGGTGGAAGCGCCGTCGCCGCAGCCTGAAAACCCGCGGATCATCGGGTTTTTCTGCGTGCCCCGCTTCTCCATGATCGCCTTCACGTCGGCCATCGAGCCCCTGCGGCTGGCGAACCGGATGTCGGATCGCAGGCTCTACGAGTGGCGCCTGTTCTCCCAGGACGGCAGGCCGGTTCGCGCCTCCAACGACGTGGAGATCACGGCGAGCGGGTCGTTTGCCGGCGCGCGGGGCCTGAACGCGGCGGTCGTCTGCTCCGGGCTCGACGTGCAGACCTTCGACCACCGGGACCTGATGGCCTCCCTTCGCCGCCTGTCCTCCTTCGGGGCCGAGATCGGCGCCGTCTGCACCGGCACCTACGTGCTGGCGAAGGCCGGCCTGGTGGACGGCTACCAGAGCACGATTCACTGGGAGAACCATGCGGGCCTCATGGCCGAATTCCCGCATCTGGAGGTGAGCCAGGAGCTGTTCCAGATCGACCGGAACCGCTTCACCTGCGCCGGAGGCACCGCCGCGGTGGACATGATGCTGGCCCTGATCACCCGGGATTACGGCCACCCCATCGCGGCCCAGGTCACCGACATGCTCATCCACCACCGCATTCGCGAGGCGCACGAGCAGCAGCGCATGAGCCTGCGGGCGCGCCTGGGCGTATCCCATCCCAAGCTCCTCTCCGTCGTCGCCCTCATGGAGCGGACCATCGAGAAGCCGCTCAGCTGCGAGGTTCTGGCCTCCACGGCGAAAGTGTCGACCCGGCAGCTGGAGCGCCTGTTCAGGAAATACCTCGGGCATTCGCCCACCAAGCATTACCAGCTCATCCGCCTGGAGCGGGCGCGCTACCTCCTGCGCCAGACCAGCATGCCGATCCTGTCGGTCGCCATGGCCTGCGGCTACGAATCCGCCTCGCATTTCTCGAAGAGCTACAACGAGCATTTCGGCTGCACGCCCAGCGCCGAACGGCGCAGGCCCGCGGACCGCGGAGCGGACCACGCGCGCAGGGCCGATCTCGCGCAGTCGCTGGATATGCAGATGTTACTTCTGGCTGGTAACACAAACGACTGATTCACAGCATAGAAGCTAGAGGAGGCAAATTTCAGGTTCGTTTGACGTTGGCAGGTCGTAGTTCTTAATGTCCTTCAGCGAAGCACGCGGATAAGTTCAACAAGAAGATCTACGGCATCGAGCCCGGCGCTCCGGTCAACCAGAACATGCAGGCGATGATCAAGGCCGGCGATTACGGGTTGAACGGCTGGGAGGTGGTGGAATCGAGCGAGCAGGCCATGCTGGCGCAGGTGGACCGGGCCGGGCGGCAGAAGAACTGGGTGGTCTTCGTCGGCTGGGAGCCGCACCCCATGAACACCAAGCTCAAGATGACCTATCTGTCCGGCGGCGAGAAAACCTTCGGGGCGAATTACGGGGCGTCCGAAGCGTTCACGGTGGCGCGCAAGGGGCTTGCGGAGGATTGTCCCAATCTCACGCGCCTTCTGCGCCAGACCTCGTTCACGGTTCCCATGGAAAACGAAATCATGGCCGCCATGGAAGCGGGCAAGAAGCCCGAGGAGGCCGCATCGGCCTGGCTGAAAGCCAACCCTGCGACGATTGCTCCATGGATCGAGGGAGTCACCACCTTCGACGGCAAGGACGGCGCAGGGGCCGTGAAGGCATCCCTCGGCCTCTGATGGGGCAAGGCAGGCGATCCTCACTGGCCCCTTTATGTCTGAAGGCGGGTCAGGACGAGGCAGTCGAGCACGGCTCCGTAATGGCACGCCGCTGCGGCCAGGACGAAGCCGTGCCAGATGGCGTTCTGGAACCGGAGGCTCTCCCAGAGATGGAAGATCACGCCTGCGGTGTAGAGGATCCCGCCGGCCACCAGCAGCCGGATCGTCGAACTTGGCAGAGCGCCGAAGACGGCCTCGAACGCCAGGACTCCGCTCCAGCCGGCGAGCAGGTACAAGACGATCGAAAGCCGATCGAAACGTCCGGGAAGAAGAAGCTTCAGGGCGATTCCCACCGCGGAGATCGTCCACAGGCTGACCGCCAGGGCGATCGACTCGATTCCCACCTTCATCTGCGTGAGGAACGGCGTGTAGGTTCCTGCGATCAGGAGATAGATGGCCGAGTGATCGAAGCGGCGCAGGATCCACTTCATTGGGGAGGCTGGCCACATGTTGTAGAGCGCCGACACGATCAGCACGGTCAGCAATGCGGCGCCGTAGATGAGGATGGCGGTGAACTCCCATGGACCCACGGTCCATGCGGCGACCACGCACAGGGCGCCGATGGCGACGAACCCGAACAGGACCCCCAACCCGTGGATGATCCCGTCCGCGAGAAGCTCTCCCCTGTCGTAGTGCCACCTCATCGGTCCAAGAACTCCTGCGCGCCCTGCGGATGAGGGCTTCGTTTGAACGAGGCCACCGTGCCCTCACCCCATCGTCATGCCGGGCTCGGGCATGTTGTTCCACCCGGAGCCTGCCGGACCCTCATACGGTCCGGCAGGCTCCTTTACGATTACACCGCAGGCGCTGCTGCCGGATCGGGTTGAGCAAGGAAGAAGCGCAGCATCTCCCGGCTCGCGTCGGGCCCGCGCGGCTCCGTGTAGGACCCGGCAGGGCTGCCGCCGGACCAGGCATGGCCCGCCCCGTGGAGCACCCACTGCTCGATCGCCGGACGCCCGCTCCTGTCGGTTTCGACGACGCAGGTGTAGGCCATGCCGCCGGACGTCACCCCGCGACTTGTGGTCGTATGGAGATCCGACCCGGCCTTCGACTGGGCGATCACCTGATCGCCGTTCACGGGATTGACGGTGGTGTCCCGGTCCCCGTGGAACACGATCGTCGGCACCGGACGGGCCCCGGGGCTGCGACGGGGCGCTCCGCCCTGCCGCATGGCGGCGAAAGCGGACGGCATGTCGCTGGCCGCCCCGCACGCCAGGCCGGAATGGACGCCCACGGCGGCATAGAGTTCCGGGTAGGCCGAACCCATGATGGCCGCCGCCGCTCCTCCGGCCGAGAGGCCGGCCACATAGACCCGCCCGGGCTCCACGGCGAACTCGCTCATGACCTGACGGGTGATCCCCGCGATCAGCGCAGGCTCGCCGCGATCGCGCTGCTGGTCTCCCGCATTGAACCAGTTCCAGCATTTGGAGGCGTTGGCGGACTGAGACTGCGCCGGATAGGCGACCAGGAAGGTCTGCTCCTCCGCGACCTGATTCATCTGGGTGCCGGCGGCAAAATCATCCGGCGACTGGGTGCAGCCATGCAGCATCACCACGAGAGGAACAGCCTGTCCGGCGTATCGGCTCGGAACGTAGACCTTGTAGGACCGGCTCCCTGCCCCATCGGTGAAAGTCCGCTCCTCGAAGCGCGCTCCCTCCGGCAGCGGAGCCGGAGCGCGGCCCAAGCCTCCATCGAGACCCGGCATGGAGCCCAGCGACCCCATGCGGTCGAGGAAGCCTCGCAGCGCTTCGGGCGTCTGGGGTTGCGCCGCTGCGCCAGGGAAGTCCTTGAAGGACTTGCGCGCGGCCTGAGCGGCGGCAAGGTTCGGAGGAGTCCAGGCTCCTCCTGTCAACGAAGGAGGAACCATGTCGATGAACGCCGAGGCGGATGACCGGCTTTCTGCTGCATCGCCCTCCCCTGAGGCCGCAGACGGATGGAGGCTGGCCCTATCTCCCCGGAGGATAGCCATGGCTTCCGCAAGCTTTCCTTCGCGGGTGAGGCGGGTCGCCTCCATCATTTCGATATTGGGAATGGCGTTCATGAAATTGATCCTGTTGTGTAAGGGTTTGGAGCGAGCGACGGGCTTGTCTGCCGTCAGATCGAGAAGAATCGGAGAAGGCTGGAGAATGTGGCTGGGCCGGAGTTGGCCCCGTGTTCAGCGGACGCGATCCTTCAGCGCCTGCTTGACGGCTGGGCTGGCGTGCAGGGCGCCGAGGACATGGATGGACGCAATGGTCCGGCGCGCCAGTTCCGGGGTCACGTCGTCGGCGATGCTGGCGAGGCCCAGCACCTGGATGTGAAGCACTTCGCCGGCCGCCTGCGCGGCCTCGAGGTCCAGGCGCGTGTACTGGCGCAGGCCCAGATCGAGCTGGTGGCGCGCAACGGATTTGCTCACCACGTCATGATGACGTTCGAGCTGGTTGCGGATGGCCGTTCTGATGAAGTCGGTGCGGTTGGAATAGAACCCGTCCTGCACCAGAAGGTCGATATGGCCGAGGTCGACAAACCCGAGGTTGATGGTGATCTTCTCGCTGTCGGCCGCCTTGGGCCGAAGCTCCTGCACGTTTCCTGTCATGATCGACCATCCCTTGACCATCTGTATGGATGGTATCTGGAGGGTAGGCCTGGTGAATTCAAGGGCTGCTCTGAGCCACATCGAAAAATCGCGGCGCAATCGTCTCCTGTGGGCCTTAGGATCGTTGCATCGCTCGTGCTGCATGGCGGGGCGCGGGGCGCATCAGCCGATGGCGAAGCGCAGCCGCGGAACTTCGATCTTCCCTTCTGGTTGTCCGCTAGCTTGGATCGGTTCACCGACCGGGATCGACACATTGCGTCATGCGGAGCGAAACGATGAGTGATACTGAGCATTCCGGCCAGCCTACCCCTGAGACCCCGGAGGCAAAGCCCCCCGCAGAGGCAACAACCGCAGCAGCAGCGCCTGCGCCTGAAGCGCCTGTGACGCCTGCCGATCCGGCTGCAGCGCCTGCCGATGCGGCGGCCGGCCCAGTGGATGCGCCCGAGGCGGCAACGGCACCTCCTCCCGAGGCGGGTCAGCCCCAGGTTGCGGCTCCGTCCGAGGCGCAGGCGCGCCCGAAGACGAAAGGCGTGGCCGATATCGTGTTTCTCGTCGACGTCAGCGGCAGCATGTCTCCCTGCATCGATGCCCTGCGCAGGAACATCGAGGCCTTCATCGATTCCTTAAGCCACGGCGACGCGAATAATGCTGCCCCCGTGCGGGACTGGCGCGGCAAGGTTGTCGGATACCGTGACATCGAATCGGCCCAGTCCGAAGGCATGCCCTGGATCGTCGACAATGCCTTCGTCCGCGATGCCGGCGCGCTGAAGGCGCAGCTCGGCACCTTGCAGGCTGGAGGCGGCGGCGACGAGCCCGAATCCCTCCTCGACGCCCTCTACAAGGTCGCCTCCATGGAGGCGGTTCCGAAGGGCTCGCAGAGCGAGGATCCGGGGAAGTGGCGCTACAGGAGCGACGCGGCGCGGGTCGTCATCGTGTTCACCGACGCCTCCTTCAAGGAGACCATGAGCATCCCGGAGGCCAAGGGCGGCTCGCTCCAGGACGTAGCCAACCTCGTGATGGCCAACCGCATCATCCTCAGCCTCTTCGCGCCGAACTTCGAAGGCTACGATCGGCTCAGCCAGATCGACAAGTCGGAATGGGAGGTCGTGGAATACGAGGGCCTGAACCCGCAGGAAGCCCTG
>DATHAU010000684.1:0-1992 GCA_035296545.1 Microvirga sp. | reverse complement strand
CTCAGTGGTCACTAGCAGTCCAGCCACTGACGCTGCGTTCTGCAGAGCCGTGCGCACAACCTTGGCCGGATCAACGATGCCGGCCTGGAGCAGGTCCTCGAACTCTTCCGTCTGAGCGTTGAAGCCGTAGGTGTCGGACTTGGTGTTGTCGGTGATCTTGCCCACAACGGTCGAACCCTCGACGCCAGAGTTCTCGGCGATCTGACGGATCGGAGCCTCAAGCGCACGCAGCACGATGTTGATGCCGGCCTGCACGTCCGGATTGTCAGTGGTCAGCTTAGCCACCGCCGCCTTGGCGCGCAGCAGAGCCGTGCCGCCGCCAGGAACGATGCCTTCCTCCACCGCAGCCCGGGTGGCATGCATGGCATCATCGACGCGGTCCTTCTTCTCCTTCACCTCGACCTCAGTCGAGCCGCCGACGCGGATCACCGCGACGCCGCCCGCGAGCTTCGCCAGACGCTCCTGGAGCTTCTCGCGGTCGTAGTCCGAGGTGGTCTCCTCGATCTGCGCCTTGATCTGCTGGATCCGAGCCTCAATCGCGTCCGTAGCACCCGCACCATCAATGATGGTGGTGTTCTCCTTCTCGATGCGCACGCGCTTGGCGCGACCCAGCATGTCGAGGGTGACATTCTCCAGCTTGATGCCGAGGTCTTCGGAGATGGTCTGGCCGGCGGTGAGAACGGCGATGTCCTCGAGCATGGCCTTGCGGCGGTCGCCGAAGCCCGGAGCCTTGACAGCGGCGATCTTCAGGCCGCCGCGCAGCTTGTTCACCACCAGGGTGGCGAGGGCCTCGCCCTCAATGTCTTCTGCGACAATCAAGAGAGGCTTGCTGGTCTGGACCACCGCCTCGAGGATCGGCAGCAGCGACTGCAAGGACGAGAGCTTCTTCTCGTGGATGAGGATGTAGGGATCCTCGAGCTCGGCCACCATCTTCTCGGCGTTGGTGATGAAGTACGGCGAGAGGTAGCCGCGGTCGAACTGCATGCCCTCGACCACGTCGAGCTCGGTCTCGGCGGTCTTGGCCTCCTCGACGGTGATCACGCCCTCGTTGCCCACCTTCTGCATGGCATGGGCGATCATCTCGCCGATGTCCTTGTCGCCGTTGGCCGAGATGGTGCCCACCTGGGCGACCTCGTCGGAGGACTTCACCTTCTTGGAGCGGGCCTGGATGTCCCGCACGGCCTCGGCGGTGGCGAGATCAATGCCGCGCTTGAGGTCCATGGGGTTCATGCCGGCGGCCACCGCCTTGGCGCCCTCGCGGACGATGGACTGGGCCAGGACCGTGGCGGTGGTGGTCCCGTCGCCGGCGATGTCGTTGGTCTTCGAGGCCACTTCGCGCACCATCTGGGCGCCCATGTTCTCGAACTTGTCGGCGAGCTCGATCTCCTTGGCGACGGTGACGCCGTCCTTGGTGATCCGGGGAGCGCCGAAGCTCTTTTCAAGCACCACGTTGCGGCCCTTGGGGCCGAGGGTGACCTTCACCGCGTCGGCGAGGATGTCCACGCCGCGCAGCATCTTGTCGCGAGCGTCGGAAGAGAATTTAACGTCTTTGGCAGCCATGGGGCTATGCCTCCGGTTGAATGGAAAAATTCGGGAAGATCGGCGGGACCAGCCCGCCAGACGAAGCTGACCTGGCGGAGCTTACTTGCCGACCACGCCCATGATGTCGCTCTCCTTCATGATGAGGAGATCCTGGCCGTCGATCCGCACCTCGGTGCCGGACCACTTGCCGAACAGCACCCGGTCGCCGGCCTGCACGTCGAGGCTGACCACCTTGCCGCTCTCGTCGCGGGCGCCGGGGCCGACGGCGACGATCTCGCCCTCTTGGGGCTTTTCCTTGGCGGTGTCCGGGATGATGATGCCGCCGGCCGTCTTTTCCTCGGCCTCGATGCGGCGGACGACGACACGGTCGTGCAGCGGACGGAACTTCATGGAATATCCCTTTTTTTGACTGATCGCGCGGCCTCCAATGGCCGCGTCCTGGTCTTCAGG
>DATHAU010000683.1:0-2645 GCA_035296545.1 Microvirga sp. | reverse complement strand
TGTAGTATAGGTCAACACGTTCCACGCCTAAGCGCCGTAGAGACTCCTCCAAGCATTGACGCAGGTAAGCAGGAGAGTTGTCGAAGGAGCGGGGAGGGCCGCTTTTGATGCCTGCTTTGGTCGCGATCGTGAACCGAGCCGAATGCTGCTTGAGGAATGAGCCGATCACCTCTTCGGAGAGGCCGTTGCCATAGATGTTGGCCACATCCAAGTGATCGATGCCGAGCTCAAGAGCGCGAGACAGGGCACGGTGACTCTCAGCCTCATCGGTTCGACCGTAGATCCCCCCGAAGCTCATGCAGCCAAGTCCAATGGCTCCTACCAGCGGCCCTCCGGCGCCCAATCGACGTTTCTGCATGTTCAACGGTCCCAATCCAGCTTGAACCGAGACCAGTACTTGATGATGGACGCTAACTAAAGAGCAACAGACCGGTCTCGCGGTGGCAGCTGCGGGCGAGCATACGCTGTTCGCAATCCAGATCATCACACGTGGCGGTCTTCGTTAAGGCCGGCATCGCAGATTGCGGCCCCCCGTTGCGTCAGTTGGCTTGAGAGTTTCGCGGCAGAAGCAAGGCCAGGAGGCCAAGGGCTGGAAGCCAAGCACCGAAGCGAAACACATCGACAATGCCGATGTGGTCGGCCAGCAGGCCGAGGCCTGCCGCCGCAACGCCACCCAGGCCGAACGACAGCCCGTAGAACAGTCCGCCAACGAGGCCGACCCGGTGGGGAACGAGATCGATCGCATAGACCAGGATCGACGAGAAGGCGCTGGCCATGATGAAACTGATCACGACGCTGAGCACCCCCGTCCAGAACAGATCCACATAGGGGAGCATGAGCGCAAACGGCAGGGCTCCGACGATCGACAGCCAGATCACGCGATCGCGGCCGATCCGGTCGCCTACCATCCCACCGACGATCACACCCACGGCACTGACAGCGAGGTAGAGGAACAGCATCAACTGCGAGACCTGAATGGGAACGCCAAATCGTTCGATCAGGTAGAAGGTGTAGTAGGAGGTGAAAGCGGCCGTGTAGGCGTTCTTGGAGAACAGCAGCAGGATCAGAACCGCCATCGCGAAAACAACGCGGCTCGCCGGCAGGGTTGTCCCGATCGGCTTTGCCCGTAGTCCTGCAGAAGCCGCCTGCTCACGCCTCAAGGTGACGTACCGCCCCGCGATCCAGGACATCAGGACCATGGCGAGGAGCGCGACGCCCGAGAACCAGGATAAGCTGGCCTGCCCGCGCGGAACCACCACGGCCGCCGCCAAAAGGGGGCCGATTGCATAGCCGGCATGTCCCCCGATCTGGAAGATGCCCTGGGCCAAGCCCTGCTGGCCTGCCGCCGCATGGCGCGCCATACGCGTGGCCTCGGGATGGAACACCGCAGAGCCGAGCCCGATCAAGGACACGGCGGCAAGGATCATGCCGTAACTGGTCGCAAACGACAGGGTCAGCAGGCCGAGCAGGGATGCCCCCATGCCCATGACCATGGCATGGGGGCACGGCCGCCGATCCGTGAGATACCCCAGCAAGGGCTGCAGCAGCGAGGACGTGACCTGAAAGGCGAGGGTGATCAGGCCGACCTGTGCGAAGTCAAGGCGGTAGGTGTCCTTGATGACCGGGTAGATTGCCGGGATCATGGACTGGATAAGGTCGTTGAGGAGGTGCGCGACGCTCAGGGCCGCCAGCATAGGCAGGAGCGGTCGGCTGGAGGAGGACGTCAGCAGGGTCGTGGCCATGTGAGCAGGGTTCGCCTGTCAGCACGATCGGGTCAATGCCCGTCTGCGCATGCCACAGTCGCAAGCGTGTCGTGAGTGGCGGCACAAGCCGGGGTTGTCGGAAAATGCACCGCGCCTCGCGGCCCGCCGCTGATCCCGCACAGGCGGCTCGGATGTGTGAGGCAGATCCTCCTGCGGAGAAGACAAATAGTAGATCCGGCCGTACAACGTAGGTTGGACAGAGATGGCCGAGCCCGCCCGCTCCGCTAGCTACCCCATCAAACAAGTGCTTGATGCGCGGTCACACGCGCGTATCAGACTTTGTCGAATAGCCACTCGCAGGGCAGATTCTCGCATCCGCCAACACTTAGCGTCATAGCTCCTTCACGGGCTGAAATCGATGCGCGATAACCCGTGGAGCAGAAGTATCAGTACTCCGCCGCCTGACGAGCGTGAGGCGCGTTCACCGAAATCATGCTCCTACTTCCATGACATCAACTCCAAGGCAATCCGGTTAGCACCTCAGCAGTGCTGCCGTCAGATTGGCTCTCCCAGACGTAAATGTAAGTCTGTGGACGGTCCTTCCTGCCTATTCGTTTGCAGATGACGGAGCGCGGGACTGAATATCCAGTCCTGCCATTCTACCGCTGCTTGGACTCGCCTACGCCGAGCCCTGCTTAGGAGATCTTGGCGATATGGCCTCGCGGTGACCGGCCACGCTAATGGTTATCTAGTGGAGCATCTGAGCTTCGCTCTAGCAGCAAGAAGTCAAAATCTGCACCATCGTAAGAGCGTTCTCGGACTTGAATTGCAGCGAACTCCCGACACGTCGCTGAACGCCATCACCCGTTGACGAAGCCTGAGGCGGCTCAGAGGGCTCCGCACCCACCAGCGAGAAGCAGGATTGGGCACCGCAGCTCGCGG
>DATHAU010000682.1:0-6288 GCA_035296545.1 Microvirga sp. | reverse complement strand
AGCAGCAGGGCGTTGCGGAACATCACCACGTTCTCGGAGCTCCACAGGTCGAAATGCCCGACCCAGAGCTGCTCGTTGATGTAGGACAGGAGCTGGAGAACCTCCTGCCGCCGCCGCTCGGGCACCTTGAGATCGAAGGCGCAGGCCACGTGAAGGGCCTCCACGTCCTCGATCCACGTGAAGGCGATATGGTAATCTGCCCAGCTTCCCGACACGGAAACGGACATTTCGTCGGTTTCCGCCCGGTCGAAGATCCAGTCGCGTAGTGAAGCCAGCCGCTCGACCACGTCGAGAGGGTGTTCCATGCGATCAATTTCGATGTGAAGCTGTGGCATGTCGATCCATGAAGCTCGATTGCCTGATTATGGTAAACACAAGCAGGCAGGACCAAAACGATAACTCAGGAAATACTCGAACAAGACACGCCGAATACATTCGGTATTCAACGCCGTTCGCCGCACCGGCCCCGAATCAGCTCATGGTTCACAGTCTTAGATTTCAGCCGTTCTCACAATGCGCCGGCCGGATCTGTCCACAACAGGAGGGTCCCCTGGGGACAAGCCGCCCCTGCGCCCCTCTCAGGCCGAGGCCGGCGCCGGGCCGCCGGGCTGCTGCGCCAGCCTGGCCTCCAGGCTCTTCAGGCGGGCTTCCAGCCGCTCGTTCTCCTCCCGGGCCGCGACCACCATCTCGCGCAGGACCTCGACCTCCTCGCGGGTGGCCACGTCCATGTCCTTGATCAGGCGCTCGAACTGGCTGCGCACCACGGTCTCGATCTCCCGCCGCACCCCCTGCGCCGCCCCTGCGGCGTCGGTGGCGAGCCGGGCGAGTTCGTCGAAGATCCGGTTGGAGGATTGAGTCATGGCAGTCGATCCGCAATCGTTGGAGCGGGCCTGAGCCCGGGATGGGCACCATGTGGCGACGTTTGCGGCCGAGCGCAACCGGCAAAGGCAACCGGCGAGCGCGCCGGGGTTGACGGCCCCCGCCCGGCCGGTCCAATGGCAGGGCGCTCATCAAGGCCCTGCCATGCCGCTCCAGTTCCCCGCCATCGACCCGGTCGCCATCTCCATCGGACCCCTTGCGATCCGCTGGTACGCGCTTGCCTATGTGGTGGGGCTCTTGGGCGGCTGGTTCCTGGCCCGGCGCATGGCCGCCAGGGTTGATCTCTGGACTCCCGTGCGCCAGCCCAAGCCCATCGACATCGACGACCTCATCGTCTGGGTGGCGCTCGGCGTGGTGCTGGGCGGGCGCATCGGCTACGTGCTGTTCTACAATTTCGGCTCCTATCTCTCGAACCCGCTGGAGATGCTCGCGGTCTGGCGCGGCGGCATGTCGTTCCACGGCGGCTTCATCGGGGCGGTGCTCGCCATCGTGCTCTTTTCCCGGTCGCGCTCGCTCCATCCGCTCGCCATGCTCGACCTGGCCGCGGTGGTCACCCCCATCGGCCTGTTCTTCGGGCGCATCGCCAATTTCATCAACGGGGAGCTGTGGGGGCGGCCCGCGCCAGGTTTCCCCTATGCGGTGGTGTTTCCCCATGCGGGCCCCCTGCCCCGGCACCCGAGCCAGCTCTACGAGGCCTTCGGGGAGGGCCTGGTCCTGTTCGTGATCCTGGTCCTTGCCGTGCGCCGCTTCGGCTTTCGCAGGCCCGGCCTCGTGGGCGGCATCTTCGTGCTGGGCTATGCGGTGGCGCGCATCGTCTGCGAGTTCTTCCGCGAGCCCGACGCTCAGCTCGGCTACCTGTTCGGCGCGAACGTCGGGGCCCTGGGCGGCGGCGTCACCATGGGGATGCTCCTGTCGGTTCCCATGGCGCTGATCGGGGCCGGCGGCATCGTCATGGCGGTTCGCGGCCGCACCCGTCCGGCTCAAGAGGCCAAGGCCGCGTGAAGGCCTTCGCGGACACCTTGCGCGAGCTGATCGCCCTGGAAGGGCCGATCACGGTCGAGCGCTACATGGATCTGTGCCTCCGGCGCTACTACGCCACCCGCGACCCCCTGGGGGCCGGGGGCGACTTCACCACCGCCCCGGAGATCAGCCAGATGTTCGGGGAGCTGATCGGCCTGTGGATGCTGGAGGCCTGGAGCCTCCTGGGACGCCCTCGCCCCTTCCGCCTGGTGGAGCTGGGACCGGGCCGCGGCACCCTCATGGCAGACCTCCTGCGCGCCGCAAGGCTCCTGCCGGAGTTCCGCGCCGCCGCGACCGTGCATCTCGTGGAGACGAGCCCGGTGCTGCGGCAGCGGCAGCAGGCGACGCTCGCGTCGTCCGGCGCATCCCCCGCATGGCACGACAGGCTGGAGGACGTGCCCCCGGGCCCGCTCCTCCTGGTGGCCAACGAGTTCTTCGACGCCCTGCCGGTGCGCCAGTTCGCGGCGACGGAGCGCGGCTGGTGCGAGCGGCTCGTCGGCCTCGAAGGGGACCGGCTGGTCTTCGGCCTGCGCTCCGAGCCCGAGCGGCCCCTGGGCAGCCCGCTGCGCCTGGGCGACGTGCTGGAATTTCCCGCCGCCTCCGTCGCCGTCATGCAGGAGCTCTCCGGCCGGATCGCCCGCGACGGGGGGGCCGCCCTCGTGGTCGATTACGGCTATTGGGGGCCTGCCTTCGGCGACACCCTCCAGGCCCTCAAGGCCCATGCCTTCGTCGATCCGCTGGACGAGCCGGGCGAGGCCGACCTCACCGCCCATGTGGATTTCCAGCGCCTCGCCCGGGCCGCTTCCGAAGGGAAGGCGCGCGTCCACGGGCCCGCCGCCCTCGGCGGCTTCCTGGCGGCGCTCGGCATCGAGGCGCGGGCGGCGGCCCTCAAGGCGCGGGCGAGCCCCGCCCAGGCGGAGGAGATCGACCGGGCCCTTGCCCGCCTGACCGAGAAAGGCCCCAAAGGGATGGGAGAGCTCTTTAAGGTTTTGGCCGTTACCAATCCGAACCTCGAAGCCGTTCCGGGACTGCCCGCCCCTCCGTCGACAGTTTAGAGCCATGTTCATCGAAGCGCCCGAACTCGCCTCCTATCCCAACATCCGCCACGCCTTCTTCACCCGAAAGGGGGGCGTGTCGGAGGGCATCTATGCCTCGCTCAACGGCGGCATCGGCTCCTCCGACGACCCGGCGAAGGTGCGGGAGAACCGCCGCCGCATGGCCGAGGAACTGGGCGTCGAACCGCACGCCCTGATCAGCGTGCACCAGGTCCATTCCGCCGACGCGGTGATCGTCGAGGGTCCCTGGACCGGCGAGCGGCCCCGGGCGGACGGCATGGCCACCGCGACGCCGGGCCTTGCGCTCGCCGTCACCACGGCGGATTGCGGGCCGGTGCTGTTCGCGGACCCGCATGCGGGCGTGATCGGCGCGGCCCATGCGGGCTGGCGCGGGGCCGTGACGGGCGTTCTCGAAGCGACCCTCGAGGCCATGGAGCGGCTGGGGGCAAGGCGCAGCAAGATCGTGGCGGTGCTGGGCCCGACGATCGGCCAGGCGGCCTACGAGGTCGGCCCGGATTTCGCCGCCCGCTTCGGCGAAGGGGACCAGCGCTTCTTCAGGCCCGGCGAGCGGCCTGACCACTCCATGTTCGACCTTCCCGGCTTCATCGGCGCGCGCCTGGAGGCGGCGGGGATCGGCGAATTCGCCGATCTCGGGCTCTGCACCTATTCCCACGAGGATCAGTTCTTCAGCTATCGCCGCACCACCCACCGAGGCGAGGCCGATTACGGCCGGCTGATCTCCGCCATCACGCTCGCGGCGCCGGTGTTCATCGCCTGATCCCGCTTGCGTCCGGCATGGCAAGGTCCTCCGTCGACGCGCTGCCCCGATGGCGCAGCCAGGCCGGCAAGTCGCCCCTCGCCCGGCCCGTGCAGGCCGCGTCGACGCAATCGGCAAGGCTGCCGAAATGCACCTGCCGGCCCGAGAGCCCCGGCCCGTAATGGGCGTATTTGCCGGAATTGGTCATGAGCGTCCTCGCCTCGGGCGGGATCACCGGCTCCACGATCATGCACCAGCACGTATCGACCACGAACTGAACCCCGAAGCTGCGCAGGTCCCGGTCCAATCCGGCCTCGACGACCCGGCCGAGGGTTCCCCGCCCGCAGGTGACGATCACAGAGACGCCCGGATGGCGCCTGCGCCCCCGGCAGAGGGATGCGAGCGCCGAGAACTCCTCGAAGGAGAAGTGGGGATTGCCTAAGGACACGAGATCGACGGAGCGGTCGGCGGCGCCGTTGAGCTTTCGCCAGGTGGCCGCAAGATCCTCGACCGTGACCCGGACGGAGGGAACCTCGGCTCCTCCCGTCGCCTCCGACAGGGTCGAGGCTTCGGGCGTCACGCCGACCATGTGGAACATGGGCGCGCCCGAGGTGGTGCCGAAGGCCGCGCCGAAGGCCTTGAGGTCGTCGGCCGTGGGCGCGGCGCGGTCCAGCCCGACGAGGACGGGAATGACCGAGGAGGCGATCTCGCCCACATGGTGGCCCAGCAGCGGATAGAAGGCATCGTCGAACCCCTCCATGCCCGCAACGTCGATGCGAAGCGCCGCCCTGCGCTCGCCGTCCAGGTGGCATCCGGCCAGGGGAGCCCGCCCGGTCAGCGCGATGCAGATGTCCAGGTAGTCCGGGTATTTCATGGTGCGGGCGCCGAGCACGCTGTTGGCGTAGACCACCGCGTTGGACTCGGCCCAGACGATCTGCTCGCCCCTCCCGGGGGCGCTGTCGAGCTGGTAGGGCGCGCAGGTAAAGGTCGGCCGGGCTCCCATCCGGACATAGGCGTCGGCGAGTTCGGACGCGGGATGCCCCAGGGCGGGCTCCACCCCTTGCGCCTGCCAATGGCGCCGGTCGACCGTGATGGCGTTCAAGGTCGTCGGGACCCCTACCTTCGCTCCCCAGGCGCAGAGCTGCTTTGCGAATTCCAGGCTGGCCGGACCCGTATAGATGCACCCGTCGATATGGGCCTGCGAAATGTCGATCAGCCGCTCGGCCCCGAGCAGCCCGGCCATGCGGACGACGATCCGCATGGCAACCTGCGCCGCCTTGGACGACGAGCCGGAGAGAAGCGCCCGGTCGCCATCCGTCAGTTCGAGCGGGCGGGAAGGCGGCGGCGGCGATGGGGAGCCCGGGGCCAGGCGGTCCGTTGCCGCGGGGCCGCTCCGTTCCAGGACCCGGCCGTGATCGATCCCGGCATACCCCACGTTTCTCAGCGCGGCGAAGGCCGAGGGCGCGATATGAACCATCGGGATCGACCGGCCGAACATCTCGTCCGCCACGATGGCCCCGAGCGGCAGGATGTCCTCGCGCCCGGCGAACACCATCCCGGCAGGGGCTTTCCCGCTCAGGATGAGCTCCATGAGCACGCTGCTGCCGGTGCAGGAGCCCCGGCCGCTCGAGATCGCCAGGATCCTGCCCGTGACGCATTCCCCGCGCAGGGGATGATGGCTGTCGATCACGATGCCGGTTCGCGGATCGACCCCGCCCCAGAAGCTCAAAGGCAGATCGGCAAAGAGCACCTCGCCCTCGGCTCTCCCGTCGACGAGGGGAACTCCGGTTGCCTCCCATGAGGCGCTCATAGGCTCTGTTCCCTGTCCGCTGCCGGTGGTCATCCGATCATTCCTCCCGACACGGCCGTCACTCCCTGATCCCGGTCACGTCCGGCGTCTCCCAGGCCAGGTGCTGGCCGCCGTCCACGGCGATCATCTGACCCGTGACGCTGCGCGCGCCCGCAAGATAGACCACCGCATCGGCGATCTCCTCCGGCGTTCCGCCGCGGCCGAGGAGAACGGCGCTGCTCTGCCGGGCGAAATCCTCCCTGCCCTGACGCTCGTTCGCCAGGGTCGGTCCGGGCCCGATGGCATTCACGCGGATGCGGGGGGCGAGCGCCTGCGCCATGGTCCGGGTCGCCGAGAACAGGGCGGCCTTGGTCAGGGCGTAGGAGAAGAACTGCGGCGTCGGCTTCCAGACCCGCTGGTCGACGATGTTGACGATGCAGCCCTCCCGGCCGGGCGGGAGCTGGCGGGCGAAATCCCGGGCCAGGAAAGCCGGCGCCCGGAGGTTGACGGCGAAGTGCCGGTCCCAGCGCTCCTGCGAGAGGGTCTCCACCTCGTCGGGCTCGAACGCGGAGGCGTTGTTGACGAGAAGCGTTAGGGGGCCGAGGGCCCCCACGGCCTGATCCACCAGTCCGGCGACGGAAGCCGCATCCGCCAGCTCGGCCTGGACGACGGCGGCCCTGCCGCCCGCGGCCCCGATGCGGGCGGCAAGCTCCTCCGCCGCTGCCGTGGAACGGCGGCAATGGATCGCCACCGCATAACGCTCCTGGGCCAGCCGCTCGACGATGCCG
>DATHAU010000681.1:0-8819 GCA_035296545.1 Microvirga sp. | reverse complement strand
AACGCGGCGGTGCGCGCGAGCCAGATCGACAAGCTCAAGCGCCTCAGGGCCGAGCGCCGCCAGGCCGATGTGGATGCGGCGCTCCAGGCCCTGTCGCAGGGCGCGTCCTCCGGCGCGGGCAACCTGCTCGACCTAGCGGTGAAGGCCGCTCGCGCCAAGGCGACCGTGGGGGAGATTTCCGACGCCCTCGAAAAGGTCTGGGGCCGCCACCGGGCGGAGATCAGGGCGATCTCGGGGGTCTACAAGCGGGAGGTGGGCATGACGTCCCCTGGTCTGGAGCGCGTGCGCGAACTGGTGGACGCCTTCGAGCGCGACGACGGCCGCCGCCCGCGCATTCTCGTGGCCAAGATGGGCCAGGACGGGCACGACCGCGGCCAGAAGGTGATCGCCTCGGCCTTCGCGGATCTCGGCTTCGACGTGGATATCGGCCCCCTCTTCGCCACGCCCGCGGAAGCGGCGCGCCAGGCCATCGAGAACGACGTGCATATCATCGGCGTCTCGTCCCTGGCGGCGGGCCACCTGACCCTGGTGCCCGAGCTTCGGAACGAGCTGGCGCAGTACGGCCGCGAGGACATCATGATCGTGGTGGGCGGCGTGATCCCGCCGCAGGATTTCGAAGCGCTCACCAGAGCCGGGGCCTCGGCGATCTTCCCGCCCGGCACGGTGATCGCGGAGGCCGCCGTGAGTCTGATCGAGGACCTGAACCGCAGGCTCGGATACGGGCCCAAGCAGGCGGCGGAGTAAAAGGCCTCGAAGCCAGGTTCGGACGCCGGCGTGAAGAAGCGTGACCTGGCGCCGCCAGCCCGGCTGTGACGCAGCGTCTCCGTGCTCCTGCCCCATTGACGCAAGGGAAAGCTTCATCAATGCTAAGTTTTCAACTGGCGTTGTGGGGCAAATATGGCGCTTAATCTTGAAGGGTACTCGTTGACTTTCTCCGACGAGTTTACCGGAAATTATATCAATACGTCGGTCTGGGGCACGAAATACTGGTGGGGCGGGCGCTCGCTTTCGAGCAATGGCGAAATGCAGTACTTCGCCGACCGTTCGACCCCGGTCGTCCAGCAGAATCCTCACCTCGACCCGTTCCGGATCTCCGCCGATCCGAACCAGGCGGGAGACGGCATCCTGACCATCACGGCCCGGCCCTCTCCGGACGCCAGCCTCACGGACGGCCTGCCGTATGTGTCGGGGCTCATCAACACCCACGGCACCTTTTCGCAGACCTACGGCTATTTCGAGATCTCGGCCAAGGTGACCGCAGGCCAGGGATTGTGGCCAGCGTTCTGGCTGCTGCCGCAGAGCGGCAACTGGCCGCCGGAGATCGACGTGCTGGAGCTGCTCGGGCACGACCCCTCGACCTATTACGTCGGGGCCCATTGGTCGCAGGCCGGCAGCCACGCCTTCGACACGCAGGCCTACGAGGCGCCCGTCGATCTCTCCCAGGGCTTTCACGATTACGGCACCCTGTGGACGGCGGACAGGATCACCTTCTACCTCGACGGGCAGGAGGTCTATTCCATGGCGACGCCCGCGGGCATGAACGAACCCATGTACCTGCTCGCCGGCCTGGCGGTGGGCGGCAACTGGCCCGGCGCGCCGGATGAAACCACCGTATTCCCCGCCCAATTCCAGATCGACTCCATCAAGGCCTGGGCGCTTGACCTGGTCCCGACCGTCAAGGGAACCGCGGGCAACGACATCCTCGTGGGCGACCGTCAGGCAGGCGCATTGAACGACATCATCTTCGCCTATGGCGGCAGCGACCAGCTGCAGGGGCTGAAGGGGAACGACACCCTTGCGGGCGGCGCCGGGGCCGACAGGTTCATCTACAGGGCCGCATCGTCGGGCCACGACGTCATTCGCGACTTCGCTCCCACGGGCGGCGACGTGGTGGAGATCTCCAAGGCGGCCTCGGGCGTGAAGTTGTTCTCGAACCTGTACCGGAACGTCCGGGACAATGCTTCGGGAGACGCGGTGCTCAAGCTCGCCGATGGCGGGACGATCACGTTCGACGGGATCCGCAAGGCGCAGCTCGGGTACGACGATTTTCTCCTCGTCTGATCCGACGCTCAACCCGCCTTTGCCATGCGCTGCGACAGGTCCAGGGCCGCAAGGGCTTCGGCAAGGCGCTTCCTGGCCCGCTCGACCTCGCCCTCCTGAATGGCGTCGATGTCGAGGAAGAGATCGAGGCCCGTCACGTGCTCGATGATGACCTGGGGCCTCTGGGCGAGGTCTCCCAGGAGCCCCTCGACGGCGTAGGGCACCACCTCGCGCCGGATGCCCTTGATGGCGATGGGCGCCAGGGGCTGGGCCCGGACCATGTCGCGGACGAGGGCATAGGTCTCGTAGCTGAGGCAGATGCCCCCCGGTTCGGCGATGGCCTGCAACCTTGCGGCCAGGTTCGCCTCGGCTCCGATGATCGTATAGGCCATCCGGTCGTCGCTGCCGAAATTGCCCACGTTGCAGAAGCCCGTGTTGATGCCCATGCGCACGCAGAGGGGCATTTCGACGCCGCGCTTGCGCCAGAGCGCGTTGAGCTGCTCCATCCGGTGCTGCATGGCCACCGCCATCCGCAGGCAGGCCCGGGCGTCCTCCTCCACGCCCTTGGTCTCGGGATCGCCGAAGAAGATGAGGATCGCATCGCCGAAGAACTTGTCGATGGTCGCCCCGTGCTGAAGGGCGATGGCCGACATCTCGGTGAAATAGTCGTTGAGCAGCGCCGTCAGGTCCTCCGGCTGAAGCCGTTCCGAGATGGCGGTGAAATCCTTGATGTCCGAGAAGAAGATCGTGAGCTTCTTGCGCTCGGTGGCGATGGCCACGTCCTTCTGGCCGCTGAAGATGCTCTTGTAGATCTGCGGCGACAGGTACTTCGCCAGCTTCATGGAGATGCCGGCCAGGAAATCGTTGGCCTCGGTCAGCTCCTGGTTCATGCCGCGGATCAGCCTTGCCTGGCGGCGTTGCAGCACGATGCAGGCAAGCCCCGCCAGGGAGGCCAGGAACAGGTAGGACAGGGAATACTTGAACGAGAAGATGTTGGCGGAGATCGGCTGCGAGACGGAGACCTCCTGGATTCCGCGAACGTCGCCCACCTTCCAGTCCTGCTTGGGACTGTCGGGATGCACGTTGTGGCAGCTCACGCAGACCTGCCCCATCAGGACGGGCGCGGCCACCCGCACCTGCTGGTTCAGGAACGACCCTCCGACCTCCACCACGGGCTCGGCGGGATCGGCCCTCAACTGCGACAGGGCCTGCTTCTCGAAGCTGTCCAGGGGGTGGGGCTGGCGTCCCTTGAAGGTCATGTCGGAGACGAAGCGGTACTTGACCGAGCCGTCATGGGCGCTGATGCGCTGTCCGAGTTCGATGGAAAGAGTGGCCGGGATGGGGATGGCGCCCGGCGTATCGCGGTAATTATGGGTCACCGTGATCGGGTTGGCCGTCTGGAGCACGCGCCCGACCACATCGCTGCCGTAAAAGCCCCGCATGTCGTCGATGATGCGGCTGATCTCGCCCGCCTGGGTCCGCAGCACCCGCTCCGAGAGGATGCGCAGATCGAGCCAGACGGCGACCGGCAGGCCCAGCAGGCCCAGGACCACGGCGGTGACCAGCAGCGGTCCCATGACGCGCTGCTGGTACGCATCCCGTTCGCCCAGTCCCGCCATCGGCCAGCCTCGCCGTTGATCTCTTCCGTTCGGTCAGATCATTTCTCTTCGGGGCCGGGCTTTCAACCTCTAATTCTGACCTTAGGAAGTACGCCGGTCGTGGCGAGCCGGAGCTTGAGAAGAGGGCCGGATCTCACCCCCGCTCCCGCTCGATGGCCCGCTTGACCACCTGCTGCACTTCCGGGTTCGACAGGAAGAGGTCGTGGTTGATGATGCCGCCGCCGAACTCGGAAGCATCCGCCACCCGGACGCCGAGGGCCTCCAGCCGCTCGCGGTCGGCCGCCCCCGCCCTGACGATGCCGCCGGCGAGCCGGCTCGACACGGCGAGCGCCCGGTCGTTGGTGGAGCTGATCACGGTGATCTTGCGGGCGTCCGGTCCCAGGCGCTCCAGCCCGCGGGCGAACAGGTCGATGTCGATGTCGGGAGCGGCCAGCACCACCGCGCCGATGCGCTCCATGGCGCTCTCGCCGCCGGAGCCGCGCAGCATCCGCAGGGTCTCGAGGGTCAGCAGGGTGCCCATGCTGTGCGCCACGATGTGGATGCGCCCGCCGCTCGGCGTCCTGGCCATGGCGGCCAGCAGATCCTCGAAGGCGTCCCGGGACCACATGGCGCTTTCGCGGTCGGCCACGTAGCTGAAGGTCGAAGCCGCGGACGGCCAGGTGAAGAGACCGGTCGCGCCCGGGAACCTGATGCCCTGGGAGAGCTCGACCGTGGAGGCGGCGGCGGTCTCGAAGCTTTCCCGGTAGCCGTGCACGTAAAGGAGCAGGTCGCGCCCGAGGGCCGCCTGCGCGAAGGCCTGCGCCGCCGCGGATCTGTCCAGGGCCTCGACCCCGGCGATGCTCCACTCCCCCGACGTGACGCGTCCCAGCAGCGAACCTGAAGGCGGCGTCAGCCGGGCCTCCGCGAAGATCAGGTCCGGCGAGCGCTGGCTGCCGAACCAGGGCCTGCGAGGCGGCTCGCCCACCGGAAGCCGGGTGGTGGCCACGAGCAGCCGCGGGTCCCGCGACAGGCCGGGACCGGGGGACGCGGCAGGGCTCGTGAGCGCCGAATCATCGCCCAGGCAGCCGGAGAGGGCGAGGCTCGCAAGGGCCAGGAGAGCGAAGCGGGAGAGGCGGAACACCATGGGGCCTTGATGGGAAGGGGCAATCGGAACGGTGCTGTCTTGTCCCTGATCGTGGCGGGCGCAAGGCAGGCGCCGCGAATGCGCCCTCTCCCGGCCACAGCTCCTGCCGAATACGGTAAACCAATGGTGATGGCCTGTCCCGGCCGCGTCCCTTGATGCCCCGGGGGAGGCCTTATACCTTGCGGTCATGCTCGTCGTCCTTGCCCGCATCCTCCTCGTCATTCTCGGCCTTTTCCTGCTCCCCCTCGGAACGCACGCCCTCTGGTGGGCCCTGCGGGAGGACGTGGCGCCGAGCTGGCGCGCGGCCGATTGGTCGAGCGCGAAGCTCCTGCCCGAGGCTGCCGGGGCCCCTCAGGCCATCGTGGCGGTCTACGCGGCGCGGGTGGGGCGCTGGCGCGGCATCTTCGCCCACCACACCTGGGTGGTGGTGAAGGAAGCCGGGGCGCAGCAATACACCCGCTACGATAAGGTGGGCTGGGGCAGCCCGGTGCGCACCAACGGCTGGGCGCCGGACGGGCGCTGGTTCGGCAACGCGCCGCATCCCGTGGCGGTCATCGAGGGAGCGCAGGCCGAGAGGCTGATCCCGCAGATCCAGAGGGCGGTCGCGGCCTACCCGTACCGGACCTTCGGCGCCTACAACGCCTGGCCGGGGCCGAACTCCAACACCTTCGTGGCGCATATCCTGCGCTCCGTTCCCGGCCTCGACGCCGCCCTGCCGCCCACCGCGCTGGGCAAGGACTGGCAGCCCCTGCGGGAGCTGGTGGGCCTGACCCCGAGCCGGACCGGCATCCAGATTTCGCTCGGCGGCTATGCGGGCCTCGTCCTCGGCTGGGTCGAGGGGGTGGAGATCGACTTCCTCGGCCTCGTCGCAGGCTTCGACATCCGCCGCCCCGCCATCAAGCTTCCCGGCTGGGGCCGGATCGGCATGGACCCGATCACCTGGTGAAAACCGCGCCGGAACCGGCTAAAGCTCTCCCATGACCGGGGGCTCACCCAAGAAGACCGACGTCACGGCCGAGGCCGTTCGGAGCGGAAGCCGCGCCGCGCTGGCGCGCGCCATCACCCTGATGGAATCCCGCCGGCCCGACCACCGGGAGGCGGCCCGCGCCCTCCTGCAAGACCTGATGCCCCTGACCGGCAAGGCCGTGCGCGTGGGCATCACCGGCGTTCCGGGGGTCGGCAAGTCCACCGCCATCGACACCCTGGGCACCATGCTCACCGAGAAGGGACGCCGGGTCGCCGTGCTGGCGGTCGATCCCAGTTCGACCCGCACCGGCGGCGCCATCCTGGGCGACAAGACCCGGATGGCCCGGCTCTCGGTGGACCCGAACGCCTTCATCCGCCCCTCCCCCTCCTCCGGCACCCTCGGCGGCGTGGCCGCGAAGACCCGCGAGACGATGCTGCTCTGCGAGGCCGCGGGCTTCGACGTGATCCTGGTGGAAACCGTCGGCGTCGGCCAGTCGGAGACCGCCGTGGCGGACCTGACGGATTTCTTCCTGGTCCTGATGCTGCCCGGCGCGGGCGACGAATTGCAGGGCATCAAGAAGGGCATCCTCGAACTGGCCGACCTGATCGCCGTCAACAAGGCCGACGATGCGGGCGCAAAGGCGAAAGCCGCCGCCGCCGAGTACAAGGCCGCCCTGCACATCCTCACCCCGGCCTCGAACGCCTGGACGCCGCCCGTGCTCACCGTCTCGGGGCTGACCGGCCAGGGGCTCGACGACCTTTGGGCCAAGGTGCTCGACCACCGCAGCCGCCTGGAGGCCACGGGCGAACTCGCGGCCAAGCGCCGGGCCCAGGACACGAAATGGATGTGGGCCCTCGTCCACGAGCGCCTGCACGAACGCCTGGCCGGGGATCCCGCCCTGCGCAGGCGGGTTCCCGAGGTCGAGCGGGCGATCGCGCAAGGGACCCTGTCGCCCACCGCGGCCGCCGCCGAGATCGTGGCCCTGCTGGGGCTGTGACCCTCCGCGGCCCGGCTGCAAGGAGCGCCGTTCCTACCCGAGGAGATCGGGGGAGACCCGGATCTGCCCGACCTCGATGCCGTTCCAGTTCCTGAGCACGGGCCGCGCCAGGGCCTCCACGGCGGCCCTCTCCTGGCCGAGGGGGAGGAAGCGGAGCACGAGGGCGGCCATCATGGCCTCGGCGGCGCGGGCATTCCCGTCCTCCGCCTTGAGGGCGATGCCGAAGCCCAGTTCCGGAAGGGCGGCGCAATAGACCCCTTCCGCTCCCACCTTCACGAAGGCGCGCTCGCGCAGGATTTCCATCAGCCTGGTGTCGAATCGCCCGGTGCCGGCCACCATGAAGGGGTGGCGGGCCACCGCCCGGCGGATGCGCTCGGCCGCCGCCCGGCTCTCGCGGGACAGCCCGGCGCCCGCGCCGAACCGGGCGAAGCCGAAGGCCAGCGACGGAAGCGGAATCGCGTAGGTCGGGATCGAGCAGCCGTCGATGCCGCTCTTCTCCTCGGTGTGGCAGGCGCCGGTCAGGTCTTCGAGGGCATCGCGCACCCGGCGCTGCACCGGGTGCTCCGCCGTCACGTAGCCCGTCGGATCCTCGTTCATGCCGCAGGCCAGGCAGACGAAGCCCGCATGCTTGCCCGAGCAGTTGTTGTGCAGGGCGCTCGGACCCTGCCCCTTGGCCGCGAGCGCCCGGTTCGCCGCCTCGCCCATGGGCCAATGCACCCCGCATTCGAGGCAGCCCTCGTCGAGGCCCGCCTTGGCCAGCATGGACCCTGCGGCCGCCACGTGCTCCGGCTCGCCCGAATGGGAGGCGCAGGCCAGCGCGATCTCCTCGTCGGTCAGCGCATAGGCCTCGGCAATGCCGCTCTCCACCAGGGGCATGGCCTGGAGCGCCTTGACGGCCGAGCGCGGGAAGACCCGGCGGTCCACGTCCCCCAGGGACAGGACCGAGGCGCCATCGGCGTCGACGACCGAGACGCTGCCCCGGTGGCGGGATTCGACGAGAGCCCCGCGGGCGACCTCGACGAGAAAAGGGTTGTTCATGAAATCCCCGTATTGGAAAACGGCGCTCTTTTGGTCGCGGTTCGACCGGATGTCAAAGGGGCATCGTGGGGGCATCGTGGCCGGACAGGGTCCTGGGGCCGTTCGGCGGCCCGGGTTGCGGCCAAGCCCCTTCCATCCTAAACCCTGGTTTCCAAGACGACGGGAGTTCCTGATGCGCGTTGCGATGATCGGATCGGGCTATGTGGGCCTGGTCTCGGGCGCCTGCTTTGCCGATTTCGGCCACGATGTATGCTGCGTCGACAAGGACCCCGGCAAGATCCAGGCCCTCAACCGGGGCGAGATCCCGATCTTCGAGCCCGGCCTGGCCGATCTCGTGGCCAAGAACGTGCGCGAGGGCCGCCTGACCTTCACCACCGACCTGCCGGAGGCCGTCAGGCACGCGGAGGCCGTGTTCATCGCCGTGGGCACCCCCTCCCGCCGGGGCGACGGCCATGCGGACCTGTCTTATGTCTACCAGGCCGCCCGGGAGATCGCCGCCGCCATGGACGGCTATACGGTGGTGGTGACCAAATCCACGGTTCCCGTGGGCACCGGCGACGAGGTCGAGCGCATCATCCGCGAGGCCCGGCCCGATGCGGACTTCGCCGTGGTGTCCAACCCGGAATTCCTGCGCGAGGGCGCGGCGATCGCCGACTTCAAGCGGCCCGACCGCATCGTCATCGGCACCGAGGACGGGCGCGCCCACGGGGTCATGACCGAGATCTACCGCCCGCTCTACCTGAACCAGGCGCCGCTGCTGTTCACCTCTCGCCGCACCGCGGAACTCACGAAATACGCGGCGAACGCATTTCTCGCGACCAAAATCACCTTCATCAACGAAATCGCCGATCTCTGCGAGAAAGTAGGGGCCAATGTCCAGGAAGTCGCGCGCGGCATCGGGCTCGACAACCGCATCGGGACCAAGTTCCTGCACGCCGGGCCGGGCTATGGCGGTTCCTGCTTTCCCAAGGACACCCTGGCGCTGATCAAGACCGCCCAGGATTTCGAGGCCCCCATGCGCCTGGTGGAGACGGT
>DATHAU010000680.1:0-6950 GCA_035296545.1 Microvirga sp. | reverse complement strand
CGCGTTCGCCCGGCAGGTGGCAAGGCTGGGGGCAGGGGAGCTTCTGGTCACCTCCATGGACCGGGACGGCACCAAGGGCGGCTACGATCTGGCGCTGGTGCGCGCCATCGCCGATGCGGTGTCCGTGCCGGTGATCGCGTCCGGCGGCGTGGGCAATCTCGACCATCTGGTGGACGGCGTCCGCAGCGGCCATGCCAGCGCGGTGCTCGCCGCTTCCATTTTCCATTTCGGCACCCACACGATTGCCGAGGCGAAGGGCTACATGGCGGACAAAGGCTTGAAGATGCGGCTGGACTCCATTCAGTAGACGACAATGTCCTCCTCACAGGAAAATGCACAGGCCCTTACAGCAGATTTCCGGCGCTGTATGGAGACACGTTTTCCGCAGTGGCTTGAGCATGTCCACATCCTCCGTGATGGAGGCGCCTATAAAGAATTCTTGGAACTGACCATTCCTGATCCTCTTGAGATCACCCATGAGAATCCGCTTGAGATTTCCACTTGGGGTGAAGAGGTAACTGTCTCCTTTGCTGGACAGCATAGGCATTTTTCGTGGCCTGAAGCTTATGACGGCTCCGACAACCGAAATCGGGTGATGGATTACATTCAAGCCATGATGGATGAAGAAATTGTCATTGCTTCCATTTACACGCAAGGGGGCAGGAAACTCGTTTCGGACGCTCGCCCGGAGGACATTGGCAAGTACCCTCGTGCTGAAAAAAGCGACTATGAGTTGCGCGTTAGATCGTGGCGCGGCACTTATGATGATCAATTTCCCATCAGTTGGCAGAGCTACCTGGAAGCATCATGCCTATGACCTCCTTCACCCTCGACGACCTCGCCCGCATCGTGGCGGAGCGCGCCGCGGCCCCGGCCACGGGATCTTATACGGCCAAGCTTCTGGCGGACGGGCCCGCGAGGGCGGCCAAGAAGCTGGGGGAGGAGGCGGTGGAGGCGGCCATCGCCGCCGTGCAGGGCGACCGGCCGGGCCTTACGGCGGAGGCGGCGGACGTGCTGTATCATCTTTTGGTCGTGTTGCAGGGCGCAAACATTCCTCTAAGTGACGTGATGGCCGAATTGGAGCGCCGCACGGCGCAGTCGGGGCTTGCGGAGAAGGCCGCGCGCAAGCCTCAAACCTGAAAAGGGGGTCGCATGGACCAGCCCAACGTGGTTTCCGACCTCGAATCGGGTGACGGCCTCTCGCCCTACCGGGTTTTCACCCGGGACGAGTGGGCGCAGCTGCGCGCCGACGCCCCCATGACGCTCACCGCCGACGAGGTCATGCGGCTGCAATCCCTCAACGACCCGATCTCCCTGGACGAGGTGGCGGCGATCTATCTGCCCCTGTCGCGCCTGCTGTCCCTCTACGTCGCGGCCACGCAGGGGCTGTTCAAGGCGACCCAGCGCTTCTTGCTGGCCGAGAACGACGCCAAGGTGCCCTACATCATCGGCGTGGCCGGCTCCGTGGCGGTGGGCAAGTCCACCACCGCCCGCGTGCTGAAAGCGCTCCTGGCCCGCTGGCCGAACACCCCGAAGGTCGATCTCGTCACTACGGACGGCTTCCTGCTGCCCAACGCCGAGCTGACCCGGCTCGGCCTCATGGAGCGCAAGGGCTTTCCCGAGAGCTACGACACCAGCAAGCTCCTGCACTTCCTGGCCGACATCAAGGCGGGCAAGCGCAACGTGAAGGCGCCGCTCTATTCCCACCTGGTCTACGACGTGGTGCCCGGCGAGGAGACCACGGTGGACCGGCCGGACATCCTCATCGTCGAGGGCCTCAACGTGCTCCAGCCCGCCCGGATGCCCAAGGACGGCACGGCCATCCCCTTCGTGTCCGACTTCTTCGACTTCTCGGTCTATATCGACGCGGACCAGGAGGACCTGCACCGCTGGTACGTGAACCGTTTCCTGCGCCTGCGCCACACGGCCTTCCGGGATCCGCTGTCCTATTTCCGGCGCTATGCGGAACTGCCGGAAGCCGAGGCCATCGGCATCGCGGACGGCCTGTGGTCCCGCATCAACCTGGTGAACCTGCAGGACAACATCGTGCCGACCCGCCAGCGGGCGAGCCTCATCCTCAAGAAGGGACCGAGCCACCGGATCGAGACCGTGGCCCTGCGCCGGCTGTAAGAGGTCGACCTTTTCACAACCTTGAGCGTTGTTCCTCCGAATGGGCGGAGGAGCCATGGCCACGCACCCGGTCGACGAGACGATCAAGCAGAGCGCCGAGCAGGCGCAGGAGGCGGCGGAGCAGACCCAGGAAGCCGCCGAGAACACGCAGGAGGCCGCCGAGCATACGCAGGCGGCTGCCCGGACAACGGCCAAGGCCACCGTTCAGCTCAAGGATTCCGCTGACCGGCGCACGGAGCTCGCCGCCAACCGCACGGTTTTCGCCGCCGAGCGCACCTATGCCGCCTGGGTGCGCACGGGTCTGGCGTCGCTGGCCTCGGGCATCGGGGCCAAGAAGCTGCTCGAAGGGGTGGTGCCGGACTGGATGATCATCTCCACCGGGTCGGTGCTGGTCTTCTTCAGCGCCTTCTGCTTCGCGGCCGCCGTGTGGCGTCAGATCTTCCAGGGCGCGGGCAACCCGGAGCCCGACGTGCAGCGCATCCCGCCGTTTCTTTTCGTGATCTTCAACGGCTTTCTCGCCCTCGTGGCGCTCGCCGCCCTGATCAGCATCTGGTTCGGGCGGACGGGAGGCGACTGAAGCCCTGCATTCCCGGCTTGGCCGGATGCCTGGGCCTGCGCTAATCTTCGTCCCGTCGAGGGTGTCGAGCCGAAAGACTGTCCCATGAGAACCCGTCGGATGGCGCTCACGCCGGATCACGTGGCGCTTGTTCACCGCATCGTGGAGGATCCGGGCCCCGAGCCGGGCCTCGTCTATCATGGCGAGGCCGATTACGACGAGGTCGTCCGCAACATGCTGGCCCTGCGCCCTCCCGGCCGGGACGCTTGGCTCTTTGCCTATGGGTCGCTGATCTGGAAACCCGAGGTGGAGCACCTGGAGGCGCGGCGGGGCACGGCCCATGGGTGGCATCGCTCCTTCTGCTTCCGGATCACCCGCTTTCGCGCCACCAGGGACCGGCCCGGCCTGATGATGGCGCTCGATCGGGGAGGGCAGTGCCGGGGCATCCTCTATCGGCTCCCCGGCGCGTCCCTGCAGGCGCAGTTGGGAAAGCTGTTTCGCCGCGAATTCACCGTGAAGCCGCCCAACAGCACGCCGCGCTGGATCAGGGTTGCCACCGAGGAGGGGCCTCTCACGGCCCTTGCCTTCGTGATGAACCGTCAGGCCCCCGCCTATGTGGGACGGCTCGCCCCCGAGGAGGTGGCGGCATTGCTGGCCGGGGCCTGCGGGCACTGGGGATCGGGCGCCGAATACCTCCACAACACGGTCATGCACCTGGAGGAGCATGGCATTCACGACCGCAATCTCTGGCGCCTGCAAAAGCTGGTGGCCGGCAGGATCGAGGATGCGGCGAGGCCGCCCGGGAGCGGCTGACCCGGTTCCGGACCGGGCTGCCGCGCCCGGCCTTTTCAGGCCAGCAGCCCCTGCTGCTGCGCCAGTTCGCGCAGGTTGGCCTGCGGCCTGGCGCCGAGGTGGCTGATGATTTCCGCCGCCGCGAGTCCGCCCAGGCGGGCGCAATCGGCAAGATCCAGGTTCCGGGTCAGGCCCGCCAGGAAGCCTGCGGCGAAGAGATCGCCTGCGCCGGTGGTGTCGACCACCCGCTCGACCGGAAAAGCCGGCACGGCCCGGGTCCCGTCGCGGCTCACCACCAGGGCGCCCTCGGCCGAGCGGGTGATGACGCCGAGCACATTCTCCTCGCGCAGCGCAGCCAATGCGCTGCTTGCGTCGGAGGTGCCGTAGAGGCTCTGCAATTCGTGGATGTTGGCGAACAGGATGTCGAGGCTGCCGTCGCGCATGAGCCCTAGGAACTCGTCCCGGTAGCGGTCGACGCAGAAGGCGTCGGACAGGGTGAGGGCCACCTGGTTGCCCGCCTCGTGGGCGATCCTCACCGCCTTGCGGAAGGCCTCCTTGGCGGCCGGAGGATCCCAGAGATAGCCCTCGAGATAGACGATGGAGGAGGCCCGCACCGTGTCCGGGTTCACGTCGTCGGGGGTGAGGTTCTGGCAGGCACCCAGATAGGTGTTCATGGTGCGCTCGCCGTCCGGCGTCACCAGGATGAAGCTGCGGGCGGTGGCGGGACCGTCCTCGGCGAGGGCCACGTCGTAATGCACGTCGATGGCCTGGAGGTCGTGGGCGAAGTGGCGGCCGGTCTCGTCGTTCTTGACCTTGCCGATGAAGCCCGCCTTGACCCCGAAGGATGCGATGCCCGCCGCCGTGTTGGCGGCCGAGCCCCCCGACACGATGACGGCCGGACCCATGTCGCCGTAGAGCTCCTCGGCCCGCGCCTCGTCGATGAGCTGCATGGCGCCCTTGTGGACGTTCTTCTGGAGGAGGAAGGCTTCGTCCGTATGGGCGAGCACGTCCACGATGGCGTTGCCGAGCGTGAGCACGTCGATGGGGTTCTGGGACATGGGGGACCGGGGTTTGAGGGGACGGGGCGCTTTCGCATCCGCCGCGGGGGCGGTCAAGGGCTCAGGCCGGAGATCGACCCGGCGGGCGAGGGCGCCTGGGTGGCCTCCGGCGACGCCTGCGGCGGAGAAGCGCCCCTGCGCTCCCGCTCCTGCGCCTGATCGAGGATCGCCAGCATTCCTTCGAGATCGCGGGGCGAAAGGCCCCGGATTTCGCGGGCGAGGCGATTGGCCAGCAGGGTCGCGCGAGGGTCGGCGCTCGCCGTGTCGATCTTCACCCGCGGGTCGGAGAGGTCGGCCAGGCGCGTCAGCTCGTCGGCCTCGTCCCAGATGATGCGGAAATACTGCAGCACGCCCTGGATCAGGGTCCAGGTGGGCTTGCCGCGCTCGCCGCGCTCCAGGGCCGACAGATAGGCGCTCGACACGCCCAGATGGGCGGCCATGTCCTTCAACATCAGGCCGCGCTCGCGGCGAAGCTGCCGCACCCGTTCGCCAAAGGGAGTCATCCGCTTACCCTGCGCCTCGCTTGCGGCGAAGCCGCACATAGAGTGCACCGGATCCGCCGTGCTGGGGAGAGGCCTCCTCGAATCCGACCACAAGAGATCGCACGTCCGGCAGGCGCAGCCAGTGCGGCACCATGCGGCGCAGCACGCCGCGCTCCTCGAAGATCCCGGTTCCCGCCGCCGCGCCGCCCTTGCCGGTGATGACGAGGACGACCGCATGGCCGGAGCCCTGGGCGCGATGGAGGAAATTCAGCAGCGCCCCATGGGCCGCCTCCTGGCGCATCCCGTGCAGGTCGATGACGCTGTCCACCTCCTTGCGGCCCCGCCGCAGGGCCAGAAGGGTCCTGCGCTCCACGGGGGCAAGCGGCGGCAGGCTCGGCTTGTGCGGGGGAACAGGCGACGGGCTGGGGGGAGGCGAGCCGATCTGGAGGGGCGCCGCGTCCGGCTTCTCCTCCGGCTGCGGCTCGGGCGGCAGGGCCTTGCCCTTCATGGGCTTCACGTGCCGGGCCACATGGGACCAGAGCCGCCGCTCCTCGGAGCTGAGCTGACGGGGGCGGCGGCTTTTGGTCATGGGGCGGGTTTGGGCTGCAGGACCACGAAGCGGGTCTTGTGGCGCAGGAGGCCGGCCCGGGTCCCGGCCTCGGGACCGCTGCCGACGAAGAAATCCCCCCGCGCAGGGCCCACGATGGCCGAGCCGGTGTCCTGCGCGATCATCAGCCGCCGCAGGGGCTCGTCCCGGTCGAGGGAAAGGGGCATCCGGCCCTCGAGCCAGAAGGGCAGGCCGTAGGCCCAGAGGGAGCGGTCGACCGCAAGGCTCCGGCCGGGAACCAGGGGCGTGCCCGCGCCGCCGATGGGCCCGTCCTCGGGGGCGAGTTCATCCGCCTCCCGGAAGAAGATGTAGGACTGGTTCTGCCGCATGAGGGTTCTGGCCCGCTCCGGATGGTCCTTAAGCCACCCCATGAGCTTTTCCAGGGTCATGCTCTCCAGGTCCATCTCGCCCCCCTGCACCAGCAGGCGGCCGATGGAGGTGTAGGGCCGCCCGTTGCGGCCCGCATAGGCGACGCGCACGACGGAGCCGTCGCCGAGGCGGATGCGGGCGGAGCCCTGCACGTGGATGATGAAGGCTTCCCCGGGCTCGCGCAGGAACGCGATGGGCCTCGCGCCCGATCCCAGCGCCCCTTCCTCGATGGCGGCCCGGTCCGGGTAGGGCTCGTAGCCCTCAGGCGTGCGCCGGGCGGCCTGAAGGCCCGGGTCGATGCCCGGGAGGGTTTCTCCCTGGGGAATGGAGACCAGGTCGTCGGGCCGGGCGAGGAGGGGAACCGTGAAGGTGGAATCCGCCTGCCGGGAGCCCGGGAATTCAGGCTCGTAATAGCCGGTCAGGAAGCCGCTGCCGAGGAGAGGAACCACCGCAAAGGGCTGGAAATTCGCCTCGAAGAACAGCCGCGCCTGCTCGTTCGACGGGTTTTCGACGGACAGCGCATGGCGGCAGACAGCCAGGAGATCCCCTTCGGGCGACCGGGCCGGCCTCAGCTCCGGGCTTTGAGCGGCCAGCGCCCGGCAGCTGCGCAGGAAGGCCCGGAAGGCGTCGGCGTGATCGTCCCTCTCCCATCCGGCGAGGCTCTCGAACCGCAGGGGCTCAAGCCGGGCCTGATCCGCAAGCGGCGAGCCGGCCCCTGCGCCCGACACGGTCAGCGTCCATGAGAGAAGGCAGGCGAGGGCGAGAGGTCCGGCATGGCTCATTGCCCCGCTTCGGTGGCGACGAGCTGCCAGTTGGGGTCGCGGCTGCCCAGGGCCCGGGCGAAGGTCCATACGTCGGTGACGTCCGCCACCACGTCCGGGCTTCCGTCCACCACCGCCCCGGAGGCGTCGCGGGTGGCGGTGATGAGCTTCGACAGGAAGCGCACCACCACCTGG
>DATHAU010000679.1:0-1616 GCA_035296545.1 Microvirga sp. | reverse complement strand
GCCGAATGGGGGCAGGGGGCTGCGGGTCCCCTGGAGGAGCGTCTCGACGCGGTGCTCTCCCGCATGTCCTGCCACGGCTCCATCCGGGCCGGCCGCCGCCTGCGGCCCGAGGAGATGAACGCGCTCCTGCGCGAGATGGAGGCGACGCCCCTGTCCGGCCAGTGCAATCACGGGCGGCCCACCTACGTGGAGCTGAAGCTCTCCGACATCGAGCGCCTGTTCGGGCGGCGGTGAGGGGTCAGAGGCGAGCCCATCAGCGCCGGTCAGAAGCGGCCAAACGGTCCCCGCGCCCTGCGGCCGGACCGGTCGATTTCCCTGATGCGGAATTCGAGGTCGTGCCGGTCACCCGCGGCCCCGAGATAGGCCGCATCGCGCTCGCCCTCGGTCGGCAGGAATTCGCGCCTGAGCCTTCCGAGGCGACGCCACAAGGTTCCGGGCAGAGGGCCCGCGGCGAGTTTGCAAAGCGAAAACAAGATCATGCGACGGCTCCTGAGCGTGAACGGAGCCCTTCCGGCTTCCCCCTGTCCGGCGCCTGTTGTGCGGCAGTCCGGACGCTGGCGTCCCCTGCCGGCCCCCGAGGATGTTCGGGCGGCCGGGAGGCCTACCGCTGCAGGGCGCGGCGGCTTCTGCGCTCGACCACCACCACCTGCGTGCGGCGGTCCCGGACGGAAACCGGCATCTTGGGCCCCGTGTGGGGCCCCTTGTGCGCCTGGGCCGTCTGCACCTGCGCCCTGACCTCATCCTCCGGCAGGCCCATGAGCTGCGCGGCGATTTCGATCTGGCTTGCGACCTGATCCGTCAGGCCCTGCGCGGCCGCGATGGCCTCCTCGAGAACGGGAGGATCGTGACGGGTTTTTCTCTGGCTCCACGGGGCGGGAGCCGCTTTTCTGTTGTCCATCTGGCTTCTCTTCAGCGACTGACATGGCAACACGGGACGAGCCGAATGGTGCGATGCACAGTTGTCGCAGCCCATGGGCCATCGCGCAAGGCGACGCGGCTGATGGCGGGGAATGCCCGCAAAACAGCGCGAAAGCCCTGATCCGGGGCAGTTTCACGCGGTTCCCTGCATGAACTGCATAGCTTGTCGAACCGCGGCGCATGGTGCAGCGCACCAGCCGGTGCGGAGCACGACGGACCCGATCGGGCGGCGCGCCCGATCCGTCCCTCGAACAGGGACTCGGGCCGAATCGGGAAGGTCTCACTTCCCCCGCGAAGGGCCGTTCCGCTCCGCCGACGCCGCCCAGAGGTTCAACCCGCCTTCTCCCGCATAGCGGTCGATCTCGGCGAGTTCCTCCGCGCTGAACGAGGGGTTCCTGAGCGCGCCCACGCAGTCGATCACCTGCTCCGGGCGGCTGGCGCCGATGAGCGCCGTGGTGACCCGCCCGCCGCGCAGCACCCAGGCGAGGGCCATCTGCGCCAGGGTCTGGCCGCGCCGCGACGCGATGTCGTTGAGGCTGCGGATGCGGGCGAGGTTATCCTCGTTGAGGAAGTTGGTGCTGAGCGACTTGCCCTCCGCCGCCCGGCTGTCCTCCGGGATGCCGTTGAGATATTTCGTCGTCAGCATCCCCTGCGCCAGGGGCGAGAACACGATGGAGCCCATGCCGAGATCGTCGAGG
>DATHAU010000678.1:0-11138 GCA_035296545.1 Microvirga sp. | reverse complement strand
CTGGTTCGTTCCTGCCACAGGGGGCGGAAAATAGCGGTTTGCGGGGGCACCGCAACCGAATTCTAGAGGTTCCCGAGGAAGGCTTCATGAGCCTCGCCGGCAGGCCTTTCGATCCCGATCCGGCCCGGAAACCTAGTCCTTGGGCTTCAGCTTGCCCAGCGCCGCAAAGGGCGAATCCTTCCCGTCGGCCGGGTCCCGGTACTCGAAATCCACGCCTGGCTTGCGCGGATAGGGATCAAGCCCCAGAACCAGGAACTCCGACGTGAGGGCGCCCAGATCGACCTGTCCGTTGACGATCTCGTCGGGGGGTTCGTACTCGTTGATGTCCGTGGGGGGCTCGGCGGGCATTCCGGCAGGTTCCGCGAAATCCACCTCGACCTCCTCCTCCACGTCGGAGTCGAAGGGCTCGAGGGTGACGACGCAGATCTGGGTGATCGAGGCCTTCACCAGGCCGGTGACATGAACGCCCTTGGCCGAGTTGGTCAGCCTGTAGTCCCCGGAGAGCCGCCGGATTCCCGGCAGGCCGAAATCCGCCGCAAGCGCCGCGCATTCCTCGGCTGTCGCCTCCACGTGGACCTCCTGGCCCCGGGGCGGAATGTTCATCACGTCGACGGGCCGCGACAAAGGACCGACGGTTTCGGGTGTCATCGGCTTCCCTCCTCTGCAAAGGCTTCCGGCGCGGGGAAGACAGGCCCCGTCTCCAGGAGAGCGTTCAAATCCTGGGTCTTCAGACCCCGGTCGGCTGCCAGGGCATAACGCCCCAGGGGCGCGGCGGGTGCCTCCGACCCGTAGGCGTTCCGGCCAAGGGCCCGGGCGAGCGCCCCTTCGTCCATGGCGTCGAGGGGCTGGTCGTAGGCCTGGGCGCGTCCGTAGAAGGAGGCCGCGATCTTCTTCATGCGCTTGGGCACCACGGTGTCGCCCACGCCCATTTCCCGCAAGGAAGCGTCCATGTCGCGGAAGAAGGCGTCGGTCAGATCCTTGGCGATCTCGCCCGCGGGTTCGGGCAGGCCGCGCAGGGCGCGCAGGATCAGGACCATATGGAGGGAAAGGGCCTCGAACCGCCCCTCCACCGTGTCCGGGATGCCCAGGCCCGCGTAGAGCCCCGGCGCCCGGGATGCGGTAGCGATCCTTTTATAAAGAGTCGCTATGGTGGTGCGCCTGGGATCCCTGCGGAAGAAACGGAAGATCACAGCCTAGATCCTTCCAAGCTTGTCAAAACGAGTGCTCCGGGGTACGCCATCACAGTCCATAGGCGCAAGCTGAGCCGCGCCCCATTTCCTGGAAGAACCATACGATGCGTCGATATCATACCCTTCTGGTGCGTTTGGCCGCTGCAACCGTTCTCGCCTCGTCCGTGGCCGCGTGCACGATGGGCGAGGAGTTCCAGCGGGGCTACGTGGTGGACGAGACAGCCATCGGCCAGGTCAAGCAGGGCATGAGCGCCGAACAGGTCCTCCAGACCCTGGGCACCCCCTCGACGGTGTCCACGGTCGGCAACAAGAACTGGTACTACATCAGCCAGAGGTCCAGCCGCACCTTTCAGTTCCTGGGCGAGCAGGTGGTGGATCAGCGGGTCACGGCGGTTTATTTCAACAACAACCTGAGGGTCGAGCGCGTGGCGCTCTACGGCCTGCAGGACGGCCAGGTGTTCGACTTCATCAGCCGCACCACCCCGTCCGGCGGCCAGGAATCGAGCTTCCTCACCCAGATCTTCCGCGGCGCGAACAACTTCAATCCGTTCGGCGCCTGATCGGTCGCTTTTCCCCTCCGAAGAAGGGCCGGGCTCCGCCCCGGCCTTTCTTTTTGGATGCGGCAAAGAAAAACCCGCGGCGGGGAGCCGCGGGTTTTTTTGTCGCCGGCCCTGGCCGCTATGCCGAATGCGCGAGGATCGCGAGCAGCAGCAGGGCGATGATGTTGGTGATCTTGATCGCCGGGTTGACCGCCGGTCCCGCCGTATCCTTGTAGGGGTCGCCGACGGTGTCGCCGGTGACCGAGGCCTTGTGGGCCTCCGAGCCCTTGTGGTGGACCGTGCCGGAGGCGTCCGTGAAGCCGTCCTCGAAGGACTTCTTGGCGTTGTCCCACGCGCCGCCGCCCGAGGTCATGGAGATCGCCACGAACAGTCCCGTGACGATGACGCCGAGCAGCATCGCGCCCACCGCCGAGAAGGCCTGGGACTTGCCCGCCACCCAGAGGACCACGAAGTAGGTCACGATGGGGGCCAGCACCGGCAGGAGCGAGGGAACGATCATCTCCTTGATCGCCGCCCGGGTGAGCATGTCCACCGCGCGGCCGTAGTCGGGACGGTCGGTGCCCGCCATGATGCCCGGCTTCTCCCGGAACTGACGGCGCACCTCCTCGACCACCGCGCCCGCCGCGCGGCCCACCGCCGTCATGGCGATGCCGCCGAACAGGAACGGGATCAGGCCGCCGAAGAGCAGTCCGACCACCACGTAGGGGTTGGTGAGCGAGAAGTCCGGCCTCACGTTCTGGAAGTACGGGTACTGGGCCGCGTTCCGGGTGAAGTAGTCCAGGTCCGACGTATAGGCCGCGAAGAGCACCAGGGCGCCGAGACCGGCCGAGCCGATGGCGTAGCCCTTGGTTACCGCCTTGGTGGTGTTGCCCACTGCGTCGAGGGCGTCCGTGGACTTGCGGACCTCCTTGGGCAGGCCCGCCATTTCGGCGATGCCGCCCGCGTTGTCCGTCACCGGGCCGAAGGCGTCGAGAGCCACGATCATGCCCGCCAGGGCCAGCATGGCGGTCACCGCGATGGCGATGCCGAAGAGGCCCGCCAGCTTGAAGGCGATGATGATGCCCGCGATGATGACGATGGTCGGAAGGGCCGTGGACTCCAGCGAAACGGCCAGTCCCTGGATCACGTTGGTGCCGTGGCCGGTCACCGAGGACTGGGCGATGGACCGCACGGGGCGGTAGCCGACGCCGGTATAATATTCGGTGATGACGACGATGAACGCCGTCACCGCCAGGCCGATCATCGCGCACCAGAACAGCGACTGGCCCGAGAAGTCGGCTCCCGCGACGGGTCCGAAGCCGATGGTCAGCCAGGTCACGATGGCGATCGCCCCTGCCGAGAGAACGCCCGTGGCGATGAGCCCCTTGTAGAGCGCGCCCATGATGGACTCGTTCTGGCCGAGCTTCACGAAGAAGGTGCCGATGATCGAGGTGACGATGCAGGCCGCCCCGATGGCGAGCGGGTATAGGAGCATGGTGTCCAGGATCGGCTGGCCCGCGAAGAAGATCGCCGCGAGAACCATGGTGGCCACCACGGTCACCGCATAGGTCTCGAACAGGTCCGCCGCCATGCCGGCGCAGTCGCCCACGTTGTCGCCCACGTTGTCGGCGATGGTGGCCGGGTTGCGCGGATCGTCCTCCGGGATGCCCGCCTCCACCTTGCCCACCAGGTCGCCGCCCACGTCGGCGCCCTTGGTGAAGATGCCGCCGCCGAGACGGGCGAAGATCGAGATCAGGGACGCGCCGAACCCGAGGGCCACCAGGCTGTCGATGACCACGCGGTCGGCCGGGTTCAGGCCCGCCATGCGGGTGAGGTAGCCGTAGTAGAGGGCGACGCCCAGGAGCGCGAGGCCCGCGACCAGCATTCCCGTGACGGCTCCCGCCTTGAAGGCCACGTCGAGGCCTCCCCCGAGGGACTGGGTGGCCGCCTGGGCGGTGCGCACGTTGGCGCGAACCGACACGTTCATGCCGATGAAGCCGGCCAGCCCCGAGAGGATGGCCCCGATGGCGAAGCCGACCGCGACGCGCGCGCCGAGAAGATAGGCAATGACGGCGAAGAGCACGACCCCCACGACGCCGATGGTGAGATATTGCCGGCGGAGATAAGCCTTGGCGCCCTCGGCGATCGCGTTGGCGATCTCCTGCATGCGCTGCGAGCCGGCGTCGCGCTTCATCACGTCGTTGATGGCCCACAGGCCATACGCAATCGAGAGAAGGCCGCCCAAGATGATAAGCGTCAGTGCCATTATGCCGTCCTTGTTATGAAAAAGCAGAAAGCCGCGTCTCAAGGTCCCTGTCTTGGCCCTGACGGCTTCTCCCCCCAGCGAAGTTTATCCTTGGTGGCAAAAAAGAGCCCATTCTGCAACGATACTTCCGGCGAATCCCACAGAAAGGCTTCATGCCGACGCCATAACCCTGGTCCGGCCCTGCCAGCTTAGCAGAACTAGGGCGATGACCACCGGGGGGAAGACGAGCCAGTTCACGCTGTCCCACCCTCCCGCGTTGAGGAGCTTGCCGGACGAGAAGGAGGCGACCGCCACCGATCCGAAGACCAGGAAGTCGTTGGCGGCCTGCACCTTGGTGCGCTCCTCCGGGCGGTAGCACTCGGTGACCAGGGCGGTGGCGCCGATGAAGCCGAAGTTCCAGCCGACGCCCAGAAGGATCAGGGTCAGCCAGAAATGCGCGATGCTGATGCCCGAGAGACCTATGGCGGCCGAAAGGGCGATGAGGATCAGGCCCGCCGCCGTCACCCTCCCCTTGCCGAACCGCCCGATGAGGCGGCCGGTGAAAAAGCTCGGACCGAACATGGCCAGGATATGCCATTGGATCCCGAGCGCCGCCGCCCCGACCGAGTGGCCGCACCCGATCATGGCGAGGGGGGCCGCCGTCATGAGGAAGCTCATGAGGCCGTAGGAGACGAGACCCGTCACCGCCGCGACGATGAAGCGCGGCTGCATCATGATCTCGATCAGGGGCCTGCCGCCCGCCTTCGAGGCTGCGACGACCGGGGTGGGCCGCAGGAGCATGACCACCATCATGGACAGGAGAGCGAGTGTCGCCTGGCCAAGGAAGGCCCCGGCGAAGGGGGCGGTCGCAATAACGTCCCGGGTCCAGATGACCGTCTGGGGGCCGACGATCCCGGCGGCGAGCCCGCCCGTCATGACCCAGGAGATCGCCCGGGGCTTGAAGGCCTCGGAGGCCGCGTCGATCGCCGCGAAGCGGTAGCTCTGGATGAAGGAGCCGTACATCCCGGCGATCAGGGTGCCGAGGCAGAAGAGCACGAAGCTAAAGGAGGCGATCCCGAAGGCGGCCAGGCACCCGCCGAAAACCCCGATGCCGGCCCCGACCACGTATCCGTTGCGCCGCCCGACCCGGCGCATGAGCATGGCGGCCGGAATGGTCCCGAGGGCGAGCCCGAGATTGAGCAGGCTCACCGGAAGGGTGGCGAGCTCCTTGTTCGAGGCCAGGGTCTGCCCGACCAGTCCGCCGAGGGAGACCACGATGGCGGGGCTCGCCCCTCCGAGGGACTGGGCGAAGGCGAGCACCAGGGCGTTGCGCTTGGCGAGGGCGTCGCCGCTCAGGGCCGGGACGGCGCCGCTAGAAGTGGGAGTATGAACCGGCATCGAAGCGTCTTTCGGAATCCTGCCCCTGGAAGACCGGCAGGCCATCCCCTGCGACGACCCGGCCGATGACAGACAGCGCGACGCCGACCCTATCGGCCTCTTTGAGGAGCCTGTCGAGGGACTTTTCCGGCAGCGTGCAGAGAATTTCGTAGTCGTCCCCGCCCGTCAGGGCGAGATCCAACAGGCCCGGATCGGCCCGGATCGCCGCCCGCGCGGCGGGCGAGAGGGGGATCCGGTCGGTCTCGACCACGGCCGTGACGCCGCTGGCGCGCATCATCTTGGCCAGATCCCCCGCCAGGCCGTCCGAAACGTCCATGGCGGCCCGCGCATGGGTTCTCAAGGGAGCGGCGAGGCGATGGCGGGGCTGCGGGTGGAGGTAGCGGTCGGCGAGAAAAGCCGCCTCCTCGGACGAGAGGCTCCCGGCCCAGGCGGGGGACGAGCGCAGCCCGAGCCCCAGGGCCGCATCGCCGATGGCGCCCGTCACGCAGATCACGTCGCCCCTGCGGGCCGTGGTGCGCCGGACCATCCGGCCGGCGGGCACCTGCCCGATGGCGGTGACCGACAGGGTGAGGGCTCCCCTCGCCCTGACCGTGTCGCCGCCCAGGAGCGGGCACGAGAACTCGCGGGCGGCCTCGCCCAGGCCCGAGGCGAAACCGGCCAGCCAATCCTCGGTCCAGCCCTCGGGCAGGGCGAGGCTCAGCAGGAAGCCTGCGGGATCCGCTCCTTTGGCGGCCAGATCCGAGACATTCACCCCCAGGGCCTTGCGGGCGACGGAGCCCGGAGCATCGCCGGGCAGGAAATGCACCGACTCGACCAGGGCGTCGGCGGTCAGGATCAGGTCGTGCCCGGGCAGGGGCGAAAGGCAGGCGGCGTCGTCCCGGAGCCCGAGCCCGCCCTCGCCCGCCAGGGGCGCAAAATAGCGGGCGATCAGATCGTCTTCGCTGGGGCGGGGCGGGCTCATGGACGGTCGGTTTCCTTTGTCTCCGGCGCTACCGCTGGTTTCCCTCCCCCTTGTGGGGAGGAGAGCCGGTCGGACCGACTTGCGCGGGAAAAGCTCATCTCAGGCGGGCCTGAGATCGAGCGGAAGGAGGGTGACGCTGCACCCTCAGGCGAAACCGCCCTACCGCTTGGCCTGTCCCGCCGCTTTCTTCTCCAACTCGCCGGGGCGGACTTCCCGGGCCAGATTGTCGAGGACCGCGTTCACCAGGCCGGGCTCGTCGTCATCGTAGAAGCCATGGGTCACGTCCACATATTCGGTGATGACCACCCGGGCCGGCACGTCCTTGCGGAACATCAGCTCGTAGCCGCCGGCGCGCAGAACGGCGCGCAGCACCGCCTCCACCCGCTTGAGGGGCCAGCCGGCCGCGAGAGCGTTGTCCACCCTCACGTCGATGGCGCGCTGGTTCTGCACCACCCCCGACAGGATATCGCGGAAGAAGGTGGTGTCGGAGGGCTTGAACTCGATGCCTTCGACCTCGCGGCCGATCCAGAACGCCTCGAACTCCGCCAGGGCGTCGATGACCCCCGTGCCCGAGATGTCCATCTGGTAGAGGGCCTGAACGGCGGCGAGGCGCGCGGCCGACCGCTCTGCGGGCTTCGTCATGGTCAGGCCTCCTGGACTTTTCGCTTGATGCGCAGAACGGCAAGCGCCGCATCCACCGCACCCCCGCCCTTATTCAATTCATTGACGCTCGCGCGGGTCCAGGCCTGCTGCTCATTCTCGACCGTCAGAATGCCGTTGGCGAGGGGAATGCGGCGGGCTACCGAGAGATCCATCAGGGCGCGGGCGCTCTCGCCCGCCACGATGTCGTAATGCCCCGTCTCGCCGCGGATCACGCATCCGAGGGCCACGACCGCATCGTAGGGCCTGCCGGCCTTCTCGGCCGCATCGAGCGCGATGGCCGCGGTCGAGGGAATTTCAAGCGCCCCATCGACGGTAAGCACATCGATCGCCGCCTCGGCCTCCCCGGCCGCGGCCCGCGCGCCGCGCAGGAGTTCGTCCGCGAGATCGGCATAGAAGCGGGCTTCGACCACCAGAATGCGCGCGCCGGGAACGGGCGGACGGGCGGCTTGGGGCTTTGCGGAATGCGAAACCATGAGAAACCCTTCGAGACCTTTTGGTAGGCATGGACCTCATCCTGAGGAGCCGCGCGAGCGGCGTCTCGAAGGATGATCCGGTGAGCTCTGGAGACGCCGCTGCCCTCCAAGACGGCCTGACGGCCTCCTCAAGGTGTGGGCTGCGAGCTCCGGGTGGAGATTGTCAAGGGTCCCTACCCCGCCCGGCGCGCCTCCGCAAGCCGCGCCGCATAGCGGGCCATGAGATCCACCTCGAGATTGAGCCTGTCGCCCGCCTGGCGCTCGCCCCAGGTGGTGACCGCGAGGGTGTGGGGGATGATGAGAACGGAGAACAGGTCGCCGTCCACGGAATTGACCGTGAGCGAGGTGCCGTCGAGGCAGACCGAGCCCTTCTCGGCGATGAAGGGCGCAAGACCGTGGGGCGCCCTGATGACGAAACGGGCCGTGGGACCCCAGGGATCGTCCCCCGCCGTGATCGCCTCCCTGGCCACGATGGTGGCCAATCCGTCCACATGCCCCGTGACCATATGGCCGCCGAGTTCGTCGCCGATCTTGAGGGAGCGCTCCAGGTTGATGCGGGTCCCCTCCCGCCAGTCGCCCACGCTGGTGCGCTCCAGGGTCTCGGCGGCGGCGTCCACCTCGAACCAGCAGCCGCCCTCCCGCGGCTCGACCCTCACCACCGTAAGGCACGGTCCGCCGCAGGCGATGGACGCGCCGAGCGCGATGGTGGCGGGGTCGTAGGAGGACCGGATCCGCAGGCGCTTGAGGGTGCCCTGCGTTCCTTCCGCAGCGACAACCTCGCCCACATCGGTGACGATGCCCGTGAACATCAGGGTTTCTCCCAGATCATGAAAAGGTCGGGGCCGGCCTGTTCGTCGGCCAGCAGGATCAGCTCGTCCATGCGGTCCTGGAGCGCCAGGCCGAGAGCGGGCACGTCGCCCCGGCCCCTCGCCGAGCCTCCGGTGACGAGAACGAGTTCATCGATAAGGTCGGCCTGCGCCAGGGCATCCGCCAGGCCCGGCCCGCCCTCGCAGAAGACCCGCGTCAATCCGCGCGCGCCGAGAGCCCGCAGGGCCTCCGGCAGGAGGACGCGGCCGTTCCGGTCGGACGGGACGCGCAGGACATCCACGCCTTGGGCCGTCAGGGCTGCCTCGGCTTCGACCGGGGCATAGGCCGTCGCAACGATCCAGGTGTGGATGTCCCGAGCGCCTGCGACGACGCGTGACGTCAAAGGGGTGCGCAGACCGGAATCGAGGACGATGCGGATGGGCCGGCGCGATTCCAGCCCCGGCAGGCGCACGTTGAGCAGCGGATCGTCGGCCAGGACCGTGCCGATCCCCACCATGACGGCATCCGCATGGGCGCGCATGAGATGGACCCGGGCGTTGGCGGCCTCGCCGGTGATCATCAGGCGCGGCCCCTGCCGCGATCCCGCAAAGCCTTCCGTGGTGCGGGCCAGCTTCACGGTGACGGCGGGCCGTCCCTGCGTCACCCGGGCGATGTGGCCGCGATGGGCGCGGAACGCCTCCCTTGCCAGGCAGCCGACCGACACCTCGATCCCCGCCTGGCGCAGGCGGGCATGGCCATGGCCCGCCACGCGGGAATCCGGGTCCTGGAGGGCCGAGACAACCCTTGCCACGCCCGCCTCCACCACCGCATCGGCGCAAGGGGAGGTTTTGCCGTGATGGGAGCAGGGTTCGAGGGAGACATAAAGCGTCGCTCCTCTGGCCCTCTCGCGGGCGGCGGCGAGCGCCACCCGCTCCGCATGGGGCCGCCCGCCGGGCTGGGTCGCCCCTTGGGCCAGGATGACCGGCGCATCGCCATTCTCGTCCACGATCACCGCGCCGACGGACGGGTTGGGCCAGGTGAGGCCGAGATTGCGCTCCCCGAGCGCGATGGCGAGGCGCATGAGGCGCTCGTCCCGCCCTGCTCTCCCGGAGGAATCGCGCGAGGGCATCACTCGGGCTGCACGGCTTTGCGCCTGGCCCGCCTCGGCGGAGGGTCCTCGGGCTCCTCCTCGGCGAGCTTGCCCAGGAGTTCCTCGAAATCCCTGGCCTCGCGGAAGTTCTTGTACACGGACGCGAAGCGCACATAGGCCACGTCGTCGAGACCCTTGAGGCCCTCCATGACCAGCTCGCCCACGGTCTCGCTCGGCACCTCGGCGTCGCCCATGCTCTCGAGCTGGCGCACGATGCCGTTGATCATCCGCTCCACCCGCTCCGGCTCCACCGGGCGCTTGCGCAGGGCGACCTCCACCGATTGCTGGAGCTTGTCCCGGTCGAAGGGCACGCGCCGCCCGGAGCGCTTGACCACGATGAGCTCGCGCAGCTGGACACGCTCGAAGGTCGTGAACCGGCCGCCGCAATCGGGACAGATGCGGCGGCGGCGGATGGCCGAGGAATCGTCCATCGGCCGGGAATCCTTCACCTGGGTGTCCAGGCTCCCGCAATAGGGACAGCGCATCGATCAGCCCGGAATCAGCTGTAGATCGGGAAGCGCCGGGTCAGCTCGTGCACCCGGCCCTTGACCGAGGCCTCGACGGAGGCGTTGTCCTCCCCGTTCCGGGCCAGGCCGTCCAGGGTCTCGACGATCAGCTCGCCCACCCGCTTGAACTCCGCCACGCCGAAGCCGCGCGAGGTGGCGGCGGGGGTGCCCAGGCGGATGCCGGAGGTGACCATCGGCTTTTCGGGATCGAAGGGAACGCCGTTCTTGTTGCAGGTGATGTGGGCGCGGCCCAGGGCCGCCTCGGCGGCCTTGCCGGTGAGCTTCTTCGGCCGCAGGTCCACCAGCATCAGGTGGTTGTCGGTGCCGCCCGCCACGATGGCGTAGCCCCCCGCCAGCATGGTGTCGGCCAGCACCTTGGCGTTCTCCACCACGGAGCGGGCATAGAGCTTGAAGTCGGGGCGAAGGGCCTCGCCGAACGCCACGGCCTTGGCGGCGATCACATGCATGAGCGGCCCGCCCTGGAGGCCGGGGAAGATGGCCGAATTGACCTTCTTGGCGATGTCCTCGTCGTTGCTGAGGATCAGGCCGCCGCGGGGGCCGCGCAGGGTCTTGTGGGTGGTGGTGGTGGCCACATGGGCGTGGGGGAACGGCGACGGATGGGCGCCGCCGGCCACGAGGCCGGCGAAATGGGCGATGTCCACCATGAAGAAGGCCCCGACCTCGTCGGCGATCTCCCGGAAGCGGGCGAAGTCCCAGAAGCGGGAATAGGCCGAGCCGCCGGCGACGATCAGCTTCGGCCTGTGCTCGCGGGCAAGGCTCGCGACCTCGTCCATGTCGATGATCTGGTCGCTCTCGCGCACCTTGTAGCTCACCACGTTGAACCACTTGCCGGACATGTTCACCGGGGAACCGTGGGTCAGGTGGCCGCCGCAGGCGAGATCGAGGCCCATGAAGGTGTCGCCCGGCTTCATGAGCGCCATGAACACGGCCTGGTTGGCCTGGGAGCCGGAATTGGGCTGCACGTTGGCGAACCTGCAGTCGAAGAGGCGCTTGGCCCGGTCGATGGCGAGCTCCTCGGCCATGTCGACGAACTGGCAGCCGCCATAGTAGCGGCGGCCCGGATAGCCCTCCGCGTATTTGTTGGTCATCACCGAGCCCTGCGCCTCCAGGACCGCGCGGGAGACGATGTTCTCCGAGGCGATCAGCTCGATCTCGTCGCGCTGGCGGCCGAGTTCGAGCTCGATG
>DATHAU010000677.1:0-4032 GCA_035296545.1 Microvirga sp. | reverse complement strand
GGCGGCCGAGGAGCGGGCGAGGCAGATCATCGCCGGCCTCGCCCAGACGGTGGCCGAGACCGGCAGGCCGCTGGGCATCATCGCGGGCATCACCGGCCTGACCCGGGACACGCCCGCGGAGGCGACCATGCGCGCCCTGCTGGCCCGGGCCTTCAAGCTCGCCGAGCCCAAAGTGTTCGTGGCCGAGGACATGTGGATCGCCTACCTGTCCTATTTCGCCCTCGGGGAAGGCATTCTCGTCTACAGCGGCACGGGCTCCATCGGCTATTACCTGTCCGAGGACAAGGACGTGATCCGGGTCGGCGGCCGGGGCAACCTGATCGACGACGCGGGGTCCGGCTTCTGGATCGCCCGGGAGGGCCTGAAGGCCGTTCTGCGCGCCGAGGAGGAAAGCCCCGGCGAGGGCTGGTCGACCCCCCTGGGCACCCATCTGGCGGAGGTTCTCGGCGGCACGGACTGGAACCTGGTCCGCTCCTACGTCTACGGGGGCGACCGGGGCAAGATCGGCTCGCTCGCCCGCGCCGTGGGAGAGGCCGCCAAGGCCCGGGACAGGATCGCCCTTCGCATCCTCCTGGAGGCTGGCGAGGAGCTGGCGCGGCTGGCCAACTGCCTCATCAAGCGGGTGGGTCCCCGTCCCGTGGCCCTGGTGGGCGGCAGCTCGCGCCTCCACCCCATCGTCGCCCACGCCTTCCGGCGCGACCTCGTCTCGCCGGTGGAGTTCATCACGGCGGATCTCGACGCGGCCCTGACCGCGGCGCGCCTGGCCGCCACCCTGCACAAAGGTTAGCCCCTGAGGCTTTCCCCTGAGGCTTTCTCCGGGCAGGCGGGAGGGCCGGAGGCGGCTTGCGTCCCGCCCTCACCTCGTCCATGACATCCTGCGGATGAAACCCGGATCAAAGACGAAGTACCAGCGATGCACGCTCTGTTTGTCGGCCAGACCTATATCGACGTGACCTTCCTGGCGGACGAGATCCCCACCGGCGACGAGAAGACGGTGGCGCAGGATTATGCGATCTCGTTCGGCGGCAACGCGGTGACGGCGGCGTTCGCCTGCGCCAAGCTCGGCCTCCCGCCGGACCTGCTGACCTCCATCGCCGACGACTGGCTGGGCCGCATGTTCATCGACATGGCGGCCAAATACGGCATCTCGGTCCACCACCGGAAGGTGGCCGAGTCCTCCCTGTCCTTCATCATGCCCCATGGGGGCAAGCGCGCCATCGTGCGCTGCCGCGACGACCATTACCTGCACCCGGTTCCGCCCCTGAACCTGGGCGGCTGCAAGGCGCTCCACCTGGACGGCCACCAGCCGGACGCGGCCATGCAATACGCCAGGATCTGCCGCGAGGCGGGCATTCTCACCTCCCTGGACGGCGGGGGACTGCGCTCCAACACCCACGAATTGCTGGAATTCATCGATGTGGCCATCGTGGCCGAGCGCCTGTGCGAGCAGATGGACCTGACGCCGTCCGGGATGCTGGGCTACCTCAAGAGCCGCGGCTGCCGGATCGGGGGCGTCACCCTGGGCGAGCGCGGCCTGGTCTGGTACGACGAGACCGGCCAGGAGGGCGTTCTGCCGGCCCTCGACGTGCCCTCGGGCGCGGTGGTGGACACGAACGGGGCGGGCGACATCTTCCACGGCGCCTATGTCTATTCCGCCATGGCGCGGCCCGAGCTGTCCTGGCGCGAGCATTTCGTCTTCGCCCGCGCCGCCTCGGCCCATGCCATTCAGCACCTGGGCAACGAGGCGAGCCTGCCGACCATCGAGGCCATCGCCCGCGCCCAGGACACCTTCCCCGAAAAGCCGGTCAGAGCCGCCAATCCGGCGCAGCCCGCCCTAAAAACAGGTTTGGAAAAGGCGGGCTGATCTTCTAAGGTCAGGCTTCACCGGCTCCCGAGCCCGCCTCCCCCTCCCGTCGGAAGGATATCGTCGTTGAGTCCCTTTCAGTCCTGGGCCTATGGACTCAAGGAGTTCCGGCTTCCGACGGCGGCGGGGGGCTTCAGCCGCGAGGCGCTGGCGGAACTGCTCGAGAACGTGCCCTTGGCGATTGCGGTCATCCTCTGGCCGAAGCAGCAATTCGCCTTCGCCAACCGGATGTTCCGGGCCGCCTTTTCGGACTCGGGAGACGACCTGACCGGCAAGATCGCCTCGGAGGTGGTCGGGGACCGCTACACGCCCGAGATCAAGGCCCTGCACGAGCGTTTCCTCCAGACCGGAGAGCCGCAGGAACTCTCCGGCGCGCCGCTCTCCCTCACCCCCGATGCGACAAGCTACTGGGACATCAGGCTGCTCCCCGTCCGCGAGGCCGGCGACCGGCTGAGCGGGATGCTGATCCTTGCGGTGAACGTCACCGAGCGCGTCAGGGCGCACAAGGAGGCCGACCGGCAGGCCCGGGGCGCGGCGCTGGACAACGAGCGCCTCGCGCTTGCGGTGGAAGCCACCGAGCTGGGGCTTTGGGAGTGGAATGTCCGGACCGGCGAGATCTACTGGTCGGATCACCAGAAGAGCATCTTCGGCCTGCCGAAGGATGCGCCCCCCTCCTACGAGGCCTGGCTTTCGTGTCTTCACCCCCAGGATCGCGACGCCGTGGTCGAGAGGGTCGCGGCGCTCCTGGACCCCCGCTCGGGAGGCCAGCTCCGCCTCGAGCACCGGGTCGTCCTCCCGGACGGGGAAATCCGCTGGATCATCAGCCGCGCCCGGATGCATTACGAGCTCGTCGGCGGGGAATTGAAGGCGGTCCGGCTCCTCGGAACGGTCCTGGACATCACGGACCGCCGCAAGGGCGAGGAGACGAGGCAGCTCCTGGTGCATGAGCTGAATCACCGGGTGAAGAACCTTTTCGCCATGGCGAGCGGCATGATCGCCCTGACGGCCAGAACGGCCGAAAGCCCGAAGCAGATGGCCGCGTCCCTGCGCGGACGCCTCGAGGCCCTGGCGAGCGCCCATGAGCTCATCCGCCCGGCCATCGCGGGCGGCGAGGCCATGGAGCGGGACACCTCCGTGGACGAGATCCTTCACACGGTTCTGGCGCCGCACGTGAACCAGGCCGACCCGTCGCAGATCTCCATCGAGGGACCGCCGGTTCCCGTGGGCGCGAAGGCGGCCACGGGCCTGACCCTCGTGCTGCACGAGCTTGCCACCAACGCCTGCAAATACGGCGCGCTCTCCGTGCACGGGGGGCACCTGCGGATCGGGTGGACCTGCCAGGACGGGACCCTGGCCCTGGTCTGGCGGGAGGAGAACGGCCCGCCTGTGGAAGGCGCGCCGGAGAAGCAGGGGTTCGGCTCCCAGCTCGTCTACAAGAGCGTGACCGGCCAGCTGGGCGGCGGCATCGATTACGACTGGAAGCGCGAGGGCCTGTGCGTCAGCATCCGGCTGCCGCTCGATCTCATCGCCTCCTGAGACGGGCGGCCCCAGGGGCTCACGCGGCCTTCTTCTGATAATCCTTCACGTCCGAGAACCGGATCGCCTTGTAGCGGTCCATCTCGTATTGCAGGTTGAAGCTGTTGGCCGCCATGAACACCGGCGCGCCGTCGAGATCGCGCGCCATGGACGACAGGTGGCTGTCCACGAAGCGGTCGAGCTCGATCCGATCCTCCGCGGCGATCCAGCGGCAGATGGAGAAGCGCGTCGGCTCATAGTCGATGGGCAGGCCGTATTCGGCGCTCAGGCGCTCCTTCAGCACGTCGAGCTGCAGCGCCCCCACCACGCCCACGATGGCGGCCGATCCGTCCTGCGGCACGAAGAGCTGGACCACGCCCTCCTCGGCCATCTGCTGCAGCGCCTCGCGCAGCTTCTTGGCCTTCATGGCGTCCTGGAGCTTGATGCGGCGCAGGATTTCCGGCGCGAAGCTCGGCACGCCGCGGAACACGATGTCCTCGCCCTCGGTGAGGGTGTCGCCGATGCGAAGGGTGCCGTGGTTCGGGATGCCCACCACGTCCCCGGCCCAGGCCTCGTCCGCGATGGCCCGGTCCTGGGCGAAGAAGAACTGCGGCGTGTTGAGGCTCATGGGCTTGCCCGTGCGCACGAGCTTC
>DATHAU010000676.1:0-2948 GCA_035296545.1 Microvirga sp. | reverse complement strand
TCAGGTTAAACAACGGTTGACGGCGAAAATTTTCTCGTAACCTTGCGGAGAAAATTTTCGCACCCGTCAAAGGGTCGCCGCAATCCCGGTCACGAGAGGGGAAATCCTCAAGGCCTGCCCGAGCTCCTGCCGCCATTCGTCCCCGTCGGAGCGGTCCATGCGCACCAGGCGCGGCAGGCCTTCCGCCGCGAGAGCGCCCACGAGGCGGCCGCCGTGCGCGAGAAGCGAGGTGACGGCGTGGGGGATTTCGGGGCAGGCCCCGTTCAGCAGGATGCGGTCGAACCGGTCGCGCACGCGGGTCGCGAGGCCGTCGCCGATCTCCAGGCGAACCTTGCCCGCCTCCACGATCCTGAGATGCTGGGCCGCGCTTTCCGCCAGGGTGTTGAACCGCTCCACGGTGACGACCTCCGCGCCGAGCCGCGCCAGAAGCGCCGTCACGTAGCCGGTGCCGGTGCCCACTTCCAGCACCCGCTGCCCCGGCGCGACGCCGAGGCTCAGCAGCATGGCGGCCACCGTACCCGGCGCCGTCATGGTCTGGCCGCAGGGCAGCGGCAGGGCCACGTCCGTGCGCGACAGGTCCGTGAAGCGGCGCGGGGCGAACACCTCCCGCGGCACCAGCTCCATGGCCCGCAGGAGCGCCACGTCCCGGATGCCCCGCGCCCGCAGCGACAGGATGAAGGACGCAACCCCGATCGCCTCCTCCTCGTCAGGGTGCTCCGCCTCGGGAGGGAAGGGCCAATGGCCGCTCATGGCGCCCGCCCGCGCCTCAACCGAAGGCCAGGGCGTAGCGCGTCAGGGTCGGCTCGTCGGTCATGTCGAGCCGCAGCGGCGTGATGGCGATGCGCCGGTTGGCGATGGCCCACAGGTCCGTGCCGTTGCCCGGCGTGAAGGGGCGGCGCTCGAAGGCGATCCAGTAATAGGGGTTGCCGCGCCCGTCCTTGCGCTCGTCGAGGCGCAGGAGCTCCTGGGTGCGCTGGCCCTGGTTGACGATGGCGGCTCCTTCCACCTCGTCCGGCTCGCAATTGGGAAAGTTCACGTTGACGAGGATGCCCCGGTCGATGCCCGCATCGAGGATCCTGCGAACGATCCCGGGGCCGTGATGCTCGGCGCATTGCCACTTCAGGCTGTCGCGGTTTCCCGCCCCGTAGGCCTGCGAGAGCGCGATGGAGGGCACCCCCAGGATGGTGCCCTCGATGGCTCCCGCCACCGTGCCGGAATAGCTCACGTCCTCGGCCACGTTCTGCCCGCGGTTGACGCCGGAGAGCACCAGGTCGGGCTTGTTCTCCCGCATGAGCTGGCGGATGCCCATGATCACGCAATCGGTGGGCGTGCCCTTCACGGCGAAATGCCGGTCCGAGATCTCCCGCAGGCGCAAGGGGTCGTTGAGGGAGAGCGAATGGGACACGCCGCTCTGGTCGGTCTCGGGGGCCACCACCCACACGTCGTCCGAGAGCGCCCGGGCGATGGTCTCCAGAACCTTGAGTCCCGGAGCGTGAATGCCGTCGTCGTTGGTGCAGAGAATGCGCATGTCAGGCCTGCCGTTCGATGCGGGTGAGCCCGCCCATGTAGGGCTGAAGCGCTGAGGGAATCGTCACGCTGCCGTCCTCGTTCTGGTAGTTTTCCATGACGGCCACCAGGGTGCGGCCCACCGCTAGCCCTGAGCCGTTCAGGGTATGCACGAAGCGCGGCTGCTTCTCGCCGGCGGGGCGGAAGCGCGCGTTCATGCGCCTTGCCTGAAAATCGGAGCAGACCGAGCAGCTCGAAATCTCGCGATACGTCCCCTGCCCCGGCAGCCAGACCTCGATGTCGTAGGTCTTGGTGGAGGAGAAGCCCATGTCGCCGGTGCAGAGCGTCATGGTGCGGAACGGCAGGTCGAGCCGCTTCAGCACGTTCTCGGCGCTCGTGAGCATGCGCTCGTGCTCGTCGGCGGAGGTTTCCGGCGTGGTGATCGAGACCAGCTCGCATTTGACGAACTGGTGCTGGCGGATCATGCCGCGGGTGTCGCGCCCGGCCGAGCCGGCCTCGGCGCGGAAGCTCGGGGTGAGCGCGGTGAAACGCAGCGGAAGCTCCTCCTCCGACAGGATCTGCTCGCGTACCAGATTGGTGAGCGACACCTCCGCGGTAGGGATGAGCCAATGCCGTCCTTTGGGGATCCACTCAAGAACAGATTTGGCATTGGCTCGGATCAGATCAGGCGCTTCGTAAGCGCCCTCAACAGCATCAGCTAAGACCCGCGTGATCTGCCTCATTGTTAAACCGTCGAGTGCAACAAACTGATCGTCTTCAAACTTGGGAAGCTGCGCCGTGCCGAACATTGCGCGATCCCGCACCAGCAAGGGTGGGCTCACCTCGGTATATCCGTGCTCATTGGTGTGCAGGTCGATCATGAATTGACCCAGAGCCCGCTCAAGGTGCGCCAGTCCTCCCTTCAGCACCACGAAACGCGAACCGGAGAGTTTGGCGGCAGTCTCGAAATCCATGAGGCCCAACGCCTCACCTATCTCGAAATGCTGTCTTGAGCTGTTGAGGGTCCTCGGATTGCCGAAGCGGTGGCGCTCCACGTTGCCGTGCTCATCGGTACCGATAGGCACTTCATCCTTTGGAATGTTCGGAACTGAAGCTAGCAAAGTTTCGAGAAGCTCGATGACTTCCTGCTCGGCTTTCATGAGTGCCGGGATTTCGTCCTTCAGCCGCGCGACCTCGGCCATCAGCTCCTGCGCCCGCGCCTCGTCCTTCTTGGCCTTCGCCTGGCCGATCTCCTTGGACAGGGCGTTGCGGCGTTCCATGGCGGTCTGGAGAGCGGAGACGGCTGCCTTTCGCCTATCGTCAAGGGCGATCAGGCGCCCGGACAGGGGCTCCATGCCCCGGTTTCTGAGGCCCTTGTCGAAAGCCGCGGGATTGTCGCGGATGGAACGGATGTCGTGCATGGGACCGGGGACCTGCTTCGG
>DATHAU010000675.1:0-2609 GCA_035296545.1 Microvirga sp. | reverse complement strand
TCCAGGGGCGCGCAGACCTCGTTGCAGCAGGTGCTCCTGGGTCTCCGTTCTCGCGCTGGCCCTGCCGGCCATCCTGGTGGCGGCGGGCCTTTATTCCGGCTACCGGGCGGAGCAGCAGGCCGCGGATCTGCGGCAATCCGCCCAACCTCCACAAGATCGGCGAGAGGGAGGAGCGCTACGCCTCCTGAAGGTTGCCCTTGCGGGCCGCTTGACAGGAAACCGCCTGTCGGGCGCTAACCTGGGGATCAGCCTTCCCACCGGTGCCCTCCATGACGATCGTCCGAGACAAGCTCGAAACCATCCTGGCGCGACTGGCCGCCCGCGCAGCCGACGAGCGCGTGTTCCTGCGCCTCTATCCTGATGCCGCGCGGGCGGCGGCCGACGCCGCCGACGGGCGCAGAAGGGCGGGCGTCTCCCTGGGACCCCTCGACGGGGCGATCGTCTCGATCAAGGACCTGTTCGATGTGGCGGGCGAGGCCACCACGGCGGGATCCCTGGTGCTGCGCGATGCGCCTCCCGCCGAAGGGGATGCGGCTGTCGTCCGGCGCCTGCGGCAGGCGGGCGCCGTTATCCTGGGCAAGACCAACATGGTGGAGTTCGCCTTCTCGGGCCTTGGCCTCAACCCCCATTACGGCACCCCCGGCAATGCGGCGGACCCCCGGCGGATTCCGGGCGGCTCGTCCTCCGGGGCAGGGGTGTCGGTGGCCGAGGGCACCAGCGAGATTTCCATCGGCAGCGACACAGGCGGCTCCGTGCGCATCCCGGCGGCGCTCAACGGCGTGGTCGGCTTCAAGCCCACGGCCCATCGGGTGCCCCTGGACGGGGCCTTTCCCCTCTCGCCCAGCCTGGATTCCATCGGGCCGCTCGCGGGCTCGGTGCAGGACTGCGCCTTCGCGGACGCGGTCATGGCCGGCGAGGAGCCGCGGCGGCTGAACCCCTTTCCCCTGGCAGGCCTGCGGATCGGCATCCCGCGCGGTCGCCTGTTCGTCGAGACCGAGCCGATGGTGGAGCAGGCCTTCGCGGCCGCTCTCGCCCAGTTGGCAGGGGCAGGCGCGCGCCTGGCCGATCATTCGATCGAGGATCTCCTGGAGGCCATGACGGACACCACCGCGGCAGGGTCCATCGCCTCCGTGGAGGCGTCAGAGGTTCATGCGGACTGGATCGACACCAAGGCGGACCGGATCGATCCGCGGGTGCAATGGATGATCGCCCGCAGCGGCGGGGTTCCGGCCCCGGTCTATATCCGCATGCTGCGGCGCCGGCGGGAGCTGGTCGCGGCCATGGACGAGCGCCTGCGGCCTCTCGATGTTCTCGCCCTGCCCGCCACCGCGATCTCCGCGCCGCTCACCGCGCCCCTGGAGGCGGACGACAGGCTCTACAACAGGACCGATTGGCTGATCCTGCGCAACACCATGTTCGGCAACCAGTTCGACCTTACCGGCATTTCCCTGCCGATCCCGGGTTTCGAGCGCCCGGTGGGACTGATGCTGGTCGCCCGGCGCGGCCACGATCGCAGGCTGCTGGAGATCGCAGCCGCCGTGGAGCGCGAGCTGGCGCCGATGATCGACTGAAGGCGTCAGGGCCGGCGCGGGATCGAACGGCAAGCGTTCCTTCCTCTGGAAAGGATACTGGAGAGGATGCGTCGATTCTACCTCTGCCTCGGATACGCCAGCCTCGCGCTCGGCGCGCTCGGCATCGTTCTGCCGGTCCTGCCGACGACGCCGTTCGTGATCCTGGCGGCCTGGTGCTTCGCCCGCTCCCATCCGGCCCTGGCGGAGCGTCTCTACAATCATCCCCGCTTCGGAAAGCTCCTGTCGGACTGGCGCGATCAGGGGGCCATTCCGCTGCGGGCCAAGGTCTGCGCCCTGGCGGCGCTTGCGGTCTCCTTCGGGGTAAGCGTGTGGCTCATCGAGAGCCCGACCCTGCCCTTCATCCTGGCCGCGATCATGGGCGGCGTCGCGCTCTACATCGCCACCCGCCCCAGGCCGCGCTCCCTGTGAGTCCGGGCCGTCGAAGGGCAGGGCGAAAGGATGGCGCGACCCGGAAGGGGGAGCGGTCGGGGCCCTTTCGGGAACATTGATTTTCAGCACGAGAAGGAGCATGAAAAGCTTGACGCGAGCGGGCCGGCGAAGATGTCTCCAGGCGCATGGGCGAAGAATGCCTGCGCGCCGCCGCTCGAGCGCAGGCCCGACGGGAGAGTTCCACCCGGTTTTTTAAGAGAAACGTCAGAACCCCCAGGCCATGCTGGCTCGAGGCAAGCGCTCCGCCGGAGGTTTCAATGCCGGTGTCCAAGTCCCCGGTTCCACTCTGCCCCTATGGTGGGACCGCACCTCAAAGTGCCTGAAAGGGCACTTCTTTTTTGTCCGGCGCACACGGAAAAGTCATCGAACGACAAGGGTCTTGCGCGCATTCTCTCATGTGCTGCGCAACACAGCCGCGGCATCCCGGATGTGGTGGTATCCTGGGAAGTGGGAGAACTGATCCATGCGCCCCCTGTCGGTCGCCCTGTTGTTCGGAATTACCGGCCTGTCCGTGTCCGGCCTCGACGCGCGCGCCGAGGCGGATACCCGCATCGCCGCGATGCCGTTTTCCGAATGCCTCTCCATCAT
>DATHAU010000674.1:0-1918 GCA_035296545.1 Microvirga sp. | reverse complement strand
CCCGGCGCGGGCCATCATCCGGCCCAGGGCCCGGGCGAGTTCGGGCCGGTCGCCGTATTTGAGCCGGTGCACCAGGGCGCTCGCCGTCCCGTCGTACTCGGCCACGGCGCGGGCGCGCCCGAAGACGGGCGGATCGGCGATGGCGGCGGGGGAGAGCAGCGGTTGGCCCAGGTCCACCGCAAAGGGCGTCCCGAGCCGCTCGCAATAGGGGCGCTCGATGAAGCGGATGCCGGACCAGCAGGAGGCGCAGAGCGCATGAGGCTCCCCCGTGGCCGCCTGGCAGGCGATGCAGGCGGGGGGATAGACCAGCCCGAGGGCAAAGCGCCAGGCGTCCCGCGCGCCCTGTCGGACGCGGGAGTTCAGCCGGCCCCGCTCGGCTTCGAGAGGCATGTTCATGGGCCAAGCTTAGCCGAACCGGGCCGGAAAGGCTCTACAGGCTTTCGGAGGGGAGGGATGTCGGCCAACCCGGGCCTGCGCAACGGGCTCTCCTCCCCACCCCTCTCAGGCCTGCCTGAGAGGGGCTCTTGCTTGCGCAAGTCGGGAACACCCGACTCGCGGTGGGGAGGAGGTGGAGGTGGGGGTGTGAGCGATAGCCTATCAGAACCTAGCGCTGGCACCCCCACCCTGGCCCTCCCCACAAGGGGGAGGGGAATAGCGCACCATCCTGAACCCGATCCCGGATCGTCGAGCAGAGTCCGGGATGACCATTGAGGACTCCCATGACCCTTCACCGCATCACGCTTCGTCACGGCGCGGATCTCGACGGGTTTCGCCGGGCGGTGCGCTGGCTGATCGCGGAGGAGCTTGCGCCGCAGCACGTGGTCTGGGCCATCGAGGATGCGCCCGGCCTGTTCGGGGACGAGGCGGTTCGCGATGCGCCGGCGGTTTCGATCCCCAAGGCCGTGGCGCGGCTCATCGAACATGCGGTGTGCCATCGCGACCCGGAGCGCCATGCCCTGCTCTACGGGCTCGTCTGGCGGGTGCTGAACGGGGAGCGCGATCTCCTGGAGGTGGCGAGCGATCCCCTGGTGCACCGCATCGACCTGATGGCCCGCGCCGTGCGCCGCGACCTGCACAAGATGCACGCCTTCGTGCGCTTCCGCCGGATGGAGGGGGAAAGCCCCGAGCGCTTCGTCGCCTGGTTCGAGCCGGAGCATTTCATCCTGGAGGCGGCCGCCCCCTTCTTCATCGACCGCTTCCGCTCCCTCGACTGGACCATCCTGACGCCGCTGGGCTCCATGCGCTGGGACCGCACGGCCTTGGGCTTTGACCCGCCGGGGCGGCGGGAGGACGCGCCGGACGGGGACAGCTTCGAGGAGGGCTGGCGCGGCTATTACGAGAGCGTGTTCAACCCGGCGCGGGTGAACCCCACCGCCATGCGGGCCGAGATGCCTAAGAAGTACTGGCGCAACATGCCGGAAACCGCCGCCATCCCGGGCCTGATCCAAACCGCCTCCCGGCGCGTTGAAACCATGATCGAACAGGAGGCCACCATGCCCGCCAAACGCACCCCCGAGCGCGCCCTGGACGCCATGTGGGATCAGGAGCCCAAGACCCTGGAAGAGCTGAACGCCATCATCGCCAAGGCCGGGCCCCTGGTGCCCGGCGCCACGCAAGCCGTGTTCGGCGAGGGTCCGGCCCATGCGGGGATCATGTTCGTGGGCGAGCAGCCCGGCGACCAGGAGGACCTGCAGGGACGGCCCTTCGTGGGCCCGGCCGGCAAGCTCCTGGGCAGGGCCATGCAGGAGGCCGGCATCGACCGGGCGCAGGCCTATCTCACCAATGCGGTGAAGCATTTCAAGTTCGAGCAGCGCGGCCACCGGCGCATTCACGCCAAGCCCACGGCGGGCGAGGTGAAGCATTACCGGCCCTGGCTCATGAAGGAGCTGGAGCTGGTGCGCCCGAGGCTGGTGGTGGC
>DATHAU010000673.1:0-2168 GCA_035296545.1 Microvirga sp. | reverse complement strand
CTGGCGGAGTTCGGGGATTTCGCCCTCAAGGCGGAGAACCTGGACGCCATCCTGAACAAGGCCTGCCATCTGGTCGGCCGCGCGCTTGGAACCGAACTCGCCAAGGTCTTGGAACTCCTGCCGGGCGGGAGAGAAATGAAGGTGCGCGCCGGCGTCGGCTGGAGGCCCGGCGTGGTGGGCGAGGTGGTCGTCGCGGCCGACGAAAACTCACCCGAGGGACTGACGCTCCAGGAGGGCGCGGTCATCTCGAACGACCGCGACACGGAGGAGCGCTTCGCCTATCACGGCTTCATGGTGGAGCACGGGGTCAGGGCCTTCGTGAACGTGCTCATCCTGAGCAGCAAGGGGCGCTCGCCCTTCGGCGTGCTCCAGGCGGACAGCCGGTCGCCCCGGGCCTTCACGCAATCGGACGTCGAGTTTCTCCGCAGCTACGCCAATCTCCTGGGGGCGGCCATCGAGCGCCTGCGGGTCGTGGACGAGCTCAGGGCCGCCGTGAGGGACAAGGATCTTCTCATCAACGAGCTGAACCACCGGGTGAAGAACACCCTCACGACGGTGCAGTCCATCGCCTCGCAGACCCTGCGCAACGCGCCCTCCATGGACCAGGCCTCGAGCGCCATCGAGAGCCGCCTCATCGCCCTGTCGCAGGTGCACAACGTTCTCACGGTTCGGAGCTGGGCGGCCGTGGGGCTCCACGACATCGTCAGGCAGGCGGTGGAGCCCTACCGCAGCCGCGGCGAGAGCCGCATCCACGTGCAGGGCCCGCCCGTGCAGATTCCCCCGCGCATGGCGCTTGCCCTGGCGATGGCCCTCCAGGAACTGGCGACGAACGCGGTGAAGTACGGGGCTCTCTCCAACGGCGCCGGGCAAATCAGGGTTCGCTGGGCCCTGAACGACGAAGGCGCGTCGAAGCGGCTGCTTCTGATCTGGGAGGAGGCGGAGGGGCCGCCCGTTCGCCAGCCAGCCCGGCGCGGCTTCGGCACGCGGCTCATCGAGCGGAGCCTGGCGGAGGACCTGGACGGCGACGTGCGGATCGAATTCGCGCCCACCGGCGTCGTGTGCTCGGTCGACGCCCCGCTGACCGGTTGAGCCAGGGAAGCGCCTTGTCTTTCAGAGGCTAGAACGCCTTGAAGGTGATGATCGTGTGGGTGTCGGCGATCTCGGGGATGGATTGCACGTTCTCGGCGATGAAATGCCCGATATCGATCTCGTCATCCACGTGGAACTTGGCCAGGATGTCGTAATTGCCGGCCGTGGAATAGATCTCGGACGCGATCTCCCGGTCCGCGAGAGCCCTCGCCACGTCGTAGGTCTTGCCGAGCCGACATTTGATCTCGACGAAGAAGGTCTGCATGGGGCGCTCCGGGGTGGTTCGGCTTCAGCTGATCGACGAGATATGCCACGGGACCGCGCCCGTGAGAACCTCCGCGATGCAGGGATCAGGAGCGTCCGATGCTCACATAGGTGAAGCCGTGGCGGCGCATTTCCTCGGGGCGGTAGATGTTGCGCAGGTCCACCACCACCGGCTCGGCCAGGGCCGCCTTCAGCCGCCGCAGGTCCAGGGCCCGGAACAGGTCCCATTCGGTGACGATCACCAGGGCGTCGGCTCCCCGGGCGCAGTCATAGGGGTCGCGGGCGTAGTCCACGTCCGTCAGCATGGCTCGGGCCGCCTGCATCCCCTCCGGATCGTAGGCCCGGATGCGCGCCCCGGCGTCCTGGAGGGCCGTGATCACGTCGATGGAGGGCGCCTCGCGCATGTCGTCCGTATTGGGCTTGAAGGTCAGCCCCAGCACCGCGATGGTCTTGCCCCGCACGGAGCCGCCGCAGGCCGCCGCCACCTTGCGCCCCATGGCGCGCTTGCGCTGGCTGTTGACCGCCGCCACCGTCTCCACCAGGCGCATGGGGGCCTCGAAATCCTGGGCGGTCTTGATCAGCGCCAGGGTGTCCTTGGGAAAGCACGAGCCGCCATAGCCCGGCCCCGCATGGAGGAACTTCGAGCCGATGCGGTTGTCGAGCCCGATGCCGCGGGCCACGTCCTGCACGTCGGCGCCCACATGCTCGCACAGGTCGGCGATCTCGTTGATGAAGGTGATCTTGGCGGCCAGGAACGCGTTGGCCGCATACTTGGTCAGCTCCGCCGTGCGCCGGGACATGGCCAGGATGGGGGA
>DATHAU010000672.1:0-6016 GCA_035296545.1 Microvirga sp. | reverse complement strand
AATGCGCAAACTCTCTCTTCTGATTCTCGGGGCGGCAATCGGTGCCGGCGGCGCGACCATGATGTCGCAGACCAGCCTGCTGTCGTCGACGAGCGCCGTCGCCGCCTCCGCCGACACGTACCGGCAGCTCAGCCTGTTCGGAGACGTCTTCGAGAAGGTTCGAACGGATTACGTGGAAAAGCCCGAGGAGGCCAAGCTCGTCGAATCGGCCATCAACGGCATGCTCACCTCCCTCGACCCGCATTCGAGCTACATGGACGCCAAGAGCTTCCGCGACATGCAGGTGCAGACCCGCGGCGAGTTCGGCGGCCTGGGCATCGAGGTCACCATGGAGGAGGGCCTCGTCAAGGTGGTGACCCCCATCGACGACACCCCGGCGTCCCGCGCCGGCGTCATGGCCAACGACATCATCACCCAGATCGACGGCGAGTCCGTTCAGGGCCTCAACCTGAACCAGGCCGTGGACAAGATGCGCGGCCCGATCAACTCCTCCGTCACCCTCAAGATCCAGCGCAAGGAAGCCAAGGATCCCATCGAGGTGAAGCTCACCCGCGAGACGATCCGGGTTCGCCCGGTGCGCGCCCGCGTCGAGGGCGACATCGGCGTCCTGCGCGTGACCCAGTTCAACGAGCAGACCTTCGAGGGGCTGCGCAGCGGCATCGACAAGCTCACCAGCGACATCGGCGCCGACAAGGTCGCGGGCTTCGTGATCGACCTGCGCAACAACCCGGGCGGCCTGCTCGATCAGGCCATCATGGTGTCGGACGCCTTCCTCGACCGGGGCGAGATCGTCTCCACCCGCAGCCGCAACGCCGAGGACACCCAGCGCTTCAGCGCCAAGGCGGGCGACCTGACCAAGGGCAAGCCCCTGGTGGTGCTCGTCAACGGCGGCTCGGCCTCGGCTTCCGAGATCGTGGCGGGCGCCCTGCAGGACCACAAGCGGGCGACGGTTCTGGGAACCCGCTCCTTCGGCAAAGGCTCGGTGCAGACCATCATCCCGCTCGGCGGCAACGGAGCCGTGCGCCTGACCACCGCGCGCTACTACACCCCCTCGGGCCGCTCGATCCAGGCCAAGGGCATCGACCCGGACGTGGAGGTGCTGCAGGACATTCCCGACGAGCTGAAGGGCAAGGACGAGACCAAGGGCGAAGCCGGCCTGCGCGGCCACCTGCAGAACGGCGGCGACAAGGAAGAGCGCGGCGGGTCCTCCGCTTACGTTCCGCCGGATCCCGCCAAGGACAAGCAGCTCATCGCGGCCTACGACTTCCTCCGCGGCGTGCGCAAGGGAGCCGCCAACTCCACGGTCCCGAACTAACGCGTCTCCTCTCGGTGATGCCGATCAGGCCTGGCGGAACCTCCCGCCGGGCCTTTTCGATTCAGGTTCCGGACAGAGGCCCGAGCCGCCTGTCCGCGGGCAGGGCTGGAATGCTCCGGAAACGGCTTGTGCCGCGCGGGGCGAAGCGGCACTCTGACCCTGCTTCGGAACCATCGACACGCGCCGGCGATGACCCGGCGAGGCCCAGTTCCAACGGTCAGGGAGTCAACGTCGGATGAGGAGCGCCAGAGGATCGCAGTCCCGGAAGGATCTTCCCTATCGCTCCTGCGTCGGCGTGATGCTTCTCAACCGGGAGGGGCGAGTCTTCATCGGCCGTCGCCGCTCCGAATCCCCCGAGCATGTGGCGGACGGCTATGCCTGGCAGATGCCCCAGGGCGGGATCGATCCGGGCGAGGAGCCCTATCGGGCCGCCCTGCGCGAGCTCTACGAGGAAACCAGCGTCCGCTCGGTCACCCTGCTCGCCGAAGCCCCCGACTGGTACAGCTACGACCTGCCGTCCATGGTGGCCGGCCGCGCCTGGCGCGGGCGCTACCGGGGGCAGACCCAGCGCTGGTTCGCCTTCCGCTTCGAGGGGGATGAGGGCGAGATCAACATCCGCCAGCCCGGCGGCGGCCACCACAAGCCGGAATTCGACGAATGGCGCTGGGAGGACATGCGCCGCCTGCCCGAACTCATCATCCCGTTCAAGCGCCCGGTCTACGAGAAGGTGGTGGAAGCCTTCGGCCCCCTGGTGGCGCAACAGGCCTGAAGCGGCCGGACCCGACGCGAAAAGACCGGGAATGTGGGTCATTCCCGGTCCTGAACCCTGTCACGGACAGCGGCTGCCGCCCTGATCACACCGCTCATTCGCAGATGCGGGTCCGGGTCACCACCCGCTCGCCGTACCGGTTGATGCGGCGGCGAACCTCGACGCGGCACTCCTCGGCATCGTCTTCCACAATCACGCGACGCTCCACGTGGCGGCGCTCGACCACGGGACGATAGGGGCGCTCCTGATAGATGCGCGGGCCGCCGGGGCCGATCTCGATGCCCACCTGCGCCTGGGCCGGTGTGCCGGTCGCCGCGATTCCGCCCCCGAGACCCAGGGCAACGGTCGCAAGCATCAAAGCCAGTTTCTTCATGACACGATCTCCGTCATTGAGAGAATTTGATACAACGAACGTCATGCCGGCCGCAGAGTTCCATATTGTTGGCGCGCCCTTTGCGATCGCGAGCAAGAAACGTAAGTACAATGGAAGGTTTGCCGGTGCGACATCCTGGGCCTATTCATCAGCGGTTCATCGATTTTGGAAATTTTTCCCTATGAAGAAGATCCGCCGTGCTGATTTCATCTCGTTCCCATGGACCGCAAGCCTTTTGCATGAAACCGATGTCTTGCAGCCGGCCGGGTTCCGCCGTCCGTGCGGAAGCGCCGCCGGCCCGCTGCAAGCCGCTATGCGATGTGCGATGAAGTAGTCATCGGGGCGCCGAAAGCCCACCGCATCGTGACGGCGAGCGGGCGCCGGGGCCGATCCGGCGGCCGACTGGAAACGCCAAGAGACGCCCGTGGAGACATCGACCTCTACGGGCGTCAGATTAAAGCGGGATGAAGACGAAGGAGCTTGAGCTGACGACGAGCTGAGCGTCAGTTCTTATGCCGCGTAGGAGATTTGGTATTCTTTTTCTTGCAGCTGATCTGCGTATTCCTGCTCAAGCAGGGCGATGGCTTCACGAGCGTATCGGCGAAACTCTTCTTTCAGGATTTCAGGCTCGCTATCCCAGACTTGTGCATCGTCCTCGGCATCGTACATGGCACGAGCGACAAACTCGACTTCTGTATTCATGATGGCCCCCTGACGGTAAAGTCAGATTTGGTTTTTGATTGACCCCAGCTGCGACGACTATTACTTGCTTTTCAAGCTGGGGCATCGGCTTTAACACAATAAACTTACAACTCTGCCTGCCGAGCTGGCAACGTATCAAAAGAGGTAGCCCAAGAGTTAGTTGAAGCTTGAAGCAATTGCGCTTCTCGGCGCTTCATCCGTTCTTTAGGGGAAGCTGGCTTCTCCGCCCTTCGATCCGCGGCTACGCTGGCGAAGGTGAGGCTTCGTTCCATGACGGGCCTGAAGGCGCTAACCTTGAGCGCCCGAAGCTTTCGACCGTGCCGATGTTCAATCGGCTTTCCGCCGGAACGCCCGAAAGGCGATGGTGCCTCTGGCCGGGGTAGAACACTGCTGAAGTCACAATAGCTTAACAGAGGTGGGACAGTCCCAAACCTCCATCTGATTTCAGCGTTTTTTGACGTCAATGTCCCACCTCCGGCCCTATCGGACGCAGATACGAGAGCAGGATCGAAAAGACGCCCAAGCCTGTGCTCAAATTGCCGAGTTAGGATGGCAATCCTGAAGGCTGAGAATACCCGTCTGCGCACCCCGCTCGCCCCAGATACGGCCCAAGCTCGCACTGACACTGAGCAGCAGATGCAAGCCCTCAAGGGCGTACCGCGCAACGAAAGACGAGGGGCATCTCACCCCTAAGAAGATGAAGCGCGATCCGGAAGACAACGAAGCCTTTCTACCCTTTTCTGATGATGCCGATCCGTGGAAGGCCCACTTTACCGAAATCGATGCTCTGCTGGACCGCACTGGAAAAGTGCTCGCCGGCGAGACGCCGCTCCTCAAGAGCCGCTCGCACCTTGTGTATGACCCGGATGTGGAGGAGGCGGAGAACGAGGATCTCCGGGTCGATGTGGTCAGCGGACCAGCCACTGGCCGGCTGTGGCCGCGGCTGCTATGGCCTGGGACGCCTGACTGAACTTAAACCTCTACACCCGTGAGCCGTGGCTCGGACTAATTATGGCGGTGGCCGTCCTGCGGGGAGGGGGTTTGGCCGCTCACCTGCTGCCGCTTGCGGCAGGGTTCAAAAAGTCCAAGATCCGGCCGCAGGGCAGGGGCGCTGGAGACGCTGCAAGGCTTCTGCCAGGTCCTAGAGGAGGCGGTCACGCTCGGTAATATGGATTTGGACCGGCTCATCCTCGCCCGTGATCTGATGAACCAGGTGGCTGACAAGTGCCGCAGCAATTCGAAGCTGCCCGAGCTGGTGGAGCTGTTCCTGTCGCGCCCGCTAGTGACGGTGCCCCTCGGTGCGAAGATACTGAAGGTCACACCGAAGGCGGTCCATGCTGGCGCAGCTGGGCGGCCCCCGTCCGAGGGAGCTCACGGGCCGTGTTCGCTACCGTGCCTGGGGCATTGTCTGATACCGGAAGCCTGACGGATCTGCTGAGCAGAGTACTGCGCTTGACCCGCAAATCAGATCCACGCGATTGAGTATGACGTCCCAAGCGCGGCCTTAAGTCAATCTCAGCGCAAGAACTCGTCTGCCGGCATGCTGCTGTAATTGGAGGCGGTAGAGCAGTTCTCAAGGCTGAAGGGGCCACAGGACAAGAGTAGGTATGGATGCACTGCCTCTCTCGTCACCTCACCCGGTACGGTATGCCAATGGCTTGCACTGGCTCCGGACCTTTTAACGAGCCGTCAACTATTCGGCTTGAGGCTATCGCGCAGCAGTAGAAGCCCTTCCTGCTGGTCCTTAACAAGAGTGACCACTATGGCCGCTCCCCAGCCGTGCCTGAAGTGCCAGAAGCTTGTCGCGCAGAACAAGCATGAGAGGCTGCGCGGCATCTTGGAACGGATGAAGCGCAGGCCGGATATTGGATATGTGCCCGATATCGGCCGCGAAGCCGAGTATCAGTGCATCATCTGTGCCGCCATCTTCATCCGCTTGGGGGACGCGATGAGCGGCGGCTGGCGCTTTAGGACATGACAGCCGCTGTATTGTATTGGAGAGCGCCAGAGACGCGATCTGTCAGCCATCATCCACCGCGGGGAAGGATAACCTGCTGGCCCGAGGCTGACAGATCGATTGGGACAAAATCTGTTACCACCGGCCGCCTGGCTTTCGTTTCGGTTTTGCCGCCCCCATCAGCCGCATCGCCGCTTCGGCTTGTGCCCTCGCCTCCGCATCATGGGTGAGGTTCCGGACCTCCGCGGGTTCTTCCTGCTCCTGCAAGCCATTCTTGCGTGCCCGCCACTGCTTCGACTGAACGTTTGCAGTCGCGGCCTTGGCAAGGCTCTCAAGTCGGTCGAGATGAGGCGTGCTGGCCTGAACCCGATCCTCGGACTGCTCTTCGCCCTGCTCCGGCTCTGTCCCCATGTGTCCGTTTCCTCCTGAAGGCAAGTGCCTCGCGTTACTCTCTAGCCAAAGAACAGAGGGTGGCCGCGCGTTCAATAGCCACCTCACCGCCCATCGGACTGCTGTTCAAGAGCCTTATCAGCCCTCGTGCCACAAAGAATTTAACGGTCCTTTAACCCACATCCCCCAATCGTACCCAAGCCAGCACGTGCGGAGTTGGTCACGCCAATCCTTACGTCAGTACGTAAAGGGGTAAGCCATGCACATCATCGTTGTAGCCAGCCAGAAGGGCGGAGCGGGGAAAACCACCCTCACCCGCAGCCTCGCGGTTGCGAACCAGCAGCAGACAGCCGGCGCAACAGCCATCCTCGATACTGACCCCCAAGGCTCGCTCACAAGCTGGTGGAACAGGCGTGAGAGTGAAGCGCCCGTGCTTGTGAAGATCGACCCGGCCGACCTGGACGCTGGGATCTCGAAACTTGAGGCAGCCGGCATCGAGTATCTATTCAT
>DATHAU010000671.1:0-2904 GCA_035296545.1 Microvirga sp. | reverse complement strand
TCCTGCGCCGGCGTAGGTTCTCGCCTTTGCAGCAATTCTCGCACAACCGCTGCAATCAGCTCACCTTGAACTGTACCCCGTTTTGACCGGACAGGTGGCATAGCGGATAAGGCATAGGCTTACGCCTATGGATACGACTATGTCTTCCGATCCTGGGTCCCGAGTTCCCCCTGTCAGCCGCATCGAGGTGATCACTTCGGTGGAGCGCCGTCGGCGGTGGCCGACAGCCGAGAAGGTTCGCCTCGTTGAGGAGGCGATGCAGCCGGGGATGTCGGTGTCCTATGTGGCGCGCCGGAATGGCGTCTCTCCAAGCCTTCTGTTTTCGTGGAAGCGCCGGATGCTTGAGGGTGGCTTCGAAGCCGTTCGAGCCGATGAAGACGTGGTCGGCGCCTCTCGCGTGAAGGAGCTGGAGAAGCGGGTTCGTGAGCTGGAGCGGCTGCTCGGCCGCAAGACCATGGAGGTGGAGATCCTAAAGGAAGCCCTGGACCTCACGCGGGCAAAAAAACCGCTGTTGCGGCTGCCGTCGTGGAACGCCGAAGAGGAGACTTCCCGATGAGGATTGTCGCCGACACGATCGGGGTAGCTCGGTCCAATCTCCATGAGCAGCTGCACCGCCCACCCAACCCGCGCGGCCCGTATCGCAAGCCAGAGGACGTCGAGCTGCTCCCTGCCATCCGGCAGATCGTCGACGAACGGCCCAGCTACGGCTATCGCCGCATCACGGCCGTTCTGAACCGGCAGCTTCGGGCTGCAGGTTCGTCGGTCGTCAATACCAAGCGGGTCCTGCGCATCCTGCAGGTGAACGGCCTCACGCTGGAGCGCCATACGGCTCGGAGGCCGGGGCGCACGCACGACGGCGTCGTTGTCGCGCTGAAGTCCAACATCCGCTGGTGCTCCGATCACTTCGAGCTCCCTTGCTGGGACGGTTCAGTCGTCCGGGTGCTCTTCGCCATCGATGCCTGCGATAGGGAGATCATCGCCTGGTCGGCTACCACCGCCGGCATCTCCGGCGAGATGGTGCGCGACCTAATGGTCGTCTGTGTCGAGCGGCGCTTCGGGACCACCAAGGCGCCGATCCCGGTCGAGTGGCTTTCTGATAACGGCAGCGCCTACATCGCTGCCCAAACCAGCGATACCGCTACCGCCCTGGGTCTGCGACTCGCCTTCACGCCGGTCCGCTCACCCGAGAGCAACGGCATCAGCGAAGCCTTCGTGAAAACGCTCAAGCGGGACTATGCGCGCCACTGTGTCCTGCCTGACGCCGCCACCGCCATCGGGCTTCTGCCCGCCTGGTTCGAGGACTACAATGAAGCTCACCCGCACTCCGGACTGAAGTTCCTCTCTCCCAGAGAGTTCCTTCGCCTCAGTGCTTAACCGCAACCGCTGCCTGTCCGGTCAAACAGGGGCAACTCCAGGCTGAACGTTTGCACGGAGGCGGCTCTTGAACTAGCCCCCGTTTCGACCGGACACCTCGGCATAACCTGGAGGGCTTGAGGCTATCCTCAAGCACAGGCTTATGTCTGACGATTATCGACGGATCGAACTGATCACCGGCACGGCTCGCCGGCGGCATTGGTCGACGGAGCAGAAGCTGCGGATTATCGAGGAGAGCTTTGAGCCGGGCGAGACAGTGTCCTCGGTTGCCCGCCGGCGCGGCGTCGCGCCCAACCTGCTGTATCGTTGGCGCCGGTTGATGACCGAGGGTGGAGCGGCAGCGGTGGGATCAGATGAACCGGTTGTTGGGAGCTCGGAGGTGCGCCGACTGGAAGAGCGTATCCGGGACCTGGAGCGACTGCTTGGCCGCAAGACCCTGGAGATCGAGATCCTCAGGGAGGCATTGGCGAAGTCGGAGTCAAAAAAACCAAGCTTGCGGCTCTTGTCGCAGCCGAAGGACGGTTCCCGATGAAGGCTGTCGCCGACACGCTCGGCGTCGCTCGGTCCCATCTTCATAACAAGGTGCACCGAGCGTCGAAGCCTCGCGGTCCTTATCGCAAGACCGAAGATGGCGAGTTGCTGCTTCTCGTCCGCCGCCTGGTCGACGAGCGCCCGACCTATGGCTATCGCCGCATCACAGCCCTGGCGAACAGGGAGCTGGCCAGCACGGGCGAGCCGGCGGTCAACCACAAGCGCATGTTCCGCATCATGCGGCAGAACGGGATGCTGCTCGCCCGGCACACCGGTCGCAGGATCGGCCGCCTTCACGACGGCAAGGTCGTCGTCATGCGCTCGAACCTGCGCTGGTGCTCGGACGGCTTCGAGATCACCTGCTGGAACGGCGACATCGTCCGCGCTGCCTTCATCGTCGATGCCCATGATCGCGAGATCATCGCCTGGCAAGCTGTCGCGGGCGCCGGCATCAGCGGCAGCATGGTCCGTGACATGATGCTGGAGGCCGTCGAGACACGGTTCGCCGCCCTGCGCTCTCCCCATCCGCTGGAGTGGCTCACCGATAACGGTAGCGCCTACACGGCCAAGGAGACCCGTGACTTCGCAACGGCGCTCAATCTCGTGCCCTGCTTCACGCCCGTCCAGAGCCCGGAGTCGAACGGCATCTCAGAGGCCTTCGTCAAAACCTTCAAGCGCGACTATGTTCGCATCAACCCTTTGCCCGACGCGCTCACTGCGCTACGGCAAATCGCCGGGTGGTTCGAGGACTACAACGAAAACCATCCACACTCCGGGCTCCGAATGCGCTCCCCCAGGGAGTTCCTCCGAGCCCAAACGCAATAGCCGACTGTCCGGTCAAACAGGGGCAACTCCATCTCCCGAGCCGCAAGCCTGCGAGCACTCGATCCTGATGCTTATCTCAGGCCAAAGAACGACAGGATGGCTAGGATGATGACAATGGCTCCGACGAGCCAAATGATGCTGTTCATGAATGATCTCCAGACGATGCACGCTCGC
>DATHAU010000670.1:0-3656 GCA_035296545.1 Microvirga sp. | reverse complement strand
GGCGCGCGGCCCTCCACCGGCTGAAGGGTCATCATGAAGGCGAACAGGTCGGCCAGCTCCTCGGCGTTCATGCGCTGGTACGAGGTGTAGGGAAAGGCCGGGTAGTAGTGCCGCCCGTCGGGGGACGTCCCCTCCCGCATGGCGCGGGTGAAATCGGCCGCCGTCCAGGAGCCGATGCCGTCCTGCTTGTGGGGCGAGATGTTGGGCACATGGAAGGTGCCGAAGGGGGATTTCAGGGCGTAGCCGCCGCCGAGCCGCAGCTTGTCGTCCTGGTTGGGGGTTGCGTGGCAGGAGGTGCAGCCGCCCGCATAGAACTGGATGCGGCCGTTCTCGAGGTCGGGCTGCCGGTTGGCCGCGGGGGCAGCGGCATCGCCACCGCGAATCAAGCGGTAGGCTGCCGGAGAGGTCAGGCCCCAGAAGCCCAGGGCGCCGAGAACAGCCAGGACGAGCAGACCTACGATGGCTTTGCGCATTGCCGACCCTTCAAACGAAACGGGCGGCCTTGCCGGCCGCCCGCGTTGGATCCGAAAAGACTTACGAGCTCTTCTTCCGGAAGTCGTTGTGGCAGGCGCCGCAATTCTGAAGCACCTTCGGCAGCTCCGTCTTGAGGGTGGCCTCGTCCTTGATGGTGGTCAGCGCGGTCTGGGCGTCCGTGCTCAGCTTCATGGCGATGGAATCGAACTTGGCCTTGTTCTCCCAGATGGAGGGAAGCGCCTCGGTCTTCTCCGCGTTCTTCGAGCTTTCCGGGAACAGGGGCACGAATTTCTTGGGGTTCTCGACGAACACCTTCAGGCCGCTTTGGACCTTGGCGAGGTCGAACGGCTCCTGGCCGCGCAACATGCCCCCGAGAGGCCGGGTCTGGGCGCCCATCTCCTTCATGAGAGTCTGGCGCTGCTCGACCACGTTGCTTTGGGCGATGGCGGCAGTCACCCCTAGCGCCAGCAGGCTGGCGACGAACACACTACGTTTCATTATATCTCTTCCCTCATGGACGCGCGATGGCCTTCATGGCGAACCACCGTCAGCAGGCCACATTAGCGCACATCTGACCAAGCTTGAGCACTCGACTTTAGAACACATCTCTGTGAATTGAGCGGGAATGCGCCCTACTCCACCGGCTCGCCCGAGGCGGCCCAATCCTTGAAGCCGCCCTTGTAGTGCTCGCGGATGTCCCGCCCGGCCGCCTGGGCGGCCTCGATGGCCCGCACCGACCGGACCCCTGCGGCGCAGGAGAACACGATTCGCCCGCCCTCGGGCAGGAGGGTGGGATCGAAGGTCGAGAGAGGGTGCGAGACCGATCCGGGGATGTGGCCCGCGGCGAATTCGTGCGCCTCGCGAACGTCGACCACAACCATGGAGCCTTCCCGCAGCCCCCGCTTGACGGCTTCCCGGTCGAGATCGACGACCCCCGGCGCTTCGCTCATGAACCTTCTCCCTGCGACGAGCCCTTCATACCGGCATCACAGGGAGGAGCGCAATCGGACCCCCCTCAGGAGAGGGGCGGAATCCTGAGCACCCAGCCGGGCTGGATCATGTCGGGATTCTTGACCGGCGGCGAGTTGGCCTTGACGATCTCCGTGTGCTTGGCGCCCTTGCCCTTGCCGTAGTGCTTCTCGGCGATCTCCCAGAGGGTATCGCCCTTCTGCACCGTGTACATGGTGGACTGCGCGCCCGGCTGCTGGACCTGAAGATCCGATGTATCGACCTCGGCCACCCCGTAGGTGTTGCCCAGGGACAGGATGATCTTCTCGGCCTCCTCCTGGCTGACGGCCTGGCCGGACAGCTTCACCTTGTCGCCCTCGACCTGAATCCCGAACTTGCTGGCGTCGAAGCCATGGCCCTGGACCTCCTGCTGCAGCTTGTCCGGGGTCGCCGCCGCGGCGCTGCCGCCGAAGATCTTGGCCCCGGCGTCCTTGATGAACTTGAACAGACCCATGCCGTCCTCCGCTTGTTCCGGCCGGCCCGAGATATGGCCAAGCCCTGACGAAGACGCGCCACGGTCCTGAACGGTTCCTCTCAGGCGAGGTTCGAGAACACGTCGGCCAGGGACGGCAGGCGCTCCTTGAGGCGCAGGAGGGCGATCAGCTCGATCTGGACGACGGCCCGGTCGAACTCCTGCTCCGGGTCGTGCTCCAGCCGCTCCTCGAAGGCCGCCAGGATCTCCTGCTTCGACCGGCCCTTCACCGCCATGATGAACGGAAAGGCGAATTTCTCCTTGTAGGCGTCGTTGAGGGTGAGGAACCAGTCCCGCTCCTCCTCGGTCAGGCTGTCGAGCCCGGCGGAGGATTGCTCCGAGCGGGAATCGGCGGTCAGGTCCGCAAGCTTCAGGCGGCCCGCCAGGTCGGGATGCGCCCGGATGAGGGCGAGCTTGGCCTCCCGGCTCGCCTCGGAAAGCACCCGCACCATGGCGGCGTGAAGGCCCTCCGCCGTGTCCTGCGCGGTGGTGAAGCCCGCATCGTAAGCCCGCTCGGCGATCCAGGAGGAATGCTCGAAGACGTCGCCGTAACGCTCCACGAAGAGCGCCTTGCTCATGGTGCTGGGCTTCAGGCCGACGGGGCCGTGGCGGCGGATCCAGTGCCGGGCGATGTCGATGCGCCGGGCGACCCACACCCCCTCGTGGGACGCGACGTAGTCCAGGAAGCGCGCGAGCGCCGCCGCCCGGCCGGGACGCCCGGCCAGCCGGCAATGGAGGCCCACCGACATCATCTTGGGCGAGGTTTCCCCCTCCGCATAGAGAACGTCGAATGTGTCCTTGAGATAGGCGTAGAACTGATCCCCGGAATTGAAGCCCTGCGGGGTGGCGAAGCGCATGTCGTTGGCGTCCAGCGTATAGGGCACGATGAGCTGAATGTGCCGGCCGTGCTCCTCCCAGTAGGGCAGCTCGTCCGCATAGGAATCCGCGCTGTAGAGGAAGCCGCCCTCCTCCGCCACGAGGCGGTTGGTGTGCTCCGAGGTGCGGCCCGTGTACCAGCCCAGGGGACGCTGGCCGGTGGCCTCCGTGTGGAGGCGGATCGCCTCCTTGAGATGCGCCCGCTCCTCGTCGGAGGAGAAATCCCGGTAGTCGATCCATTTGAGGCCGTGGCTCGCGATCTCCCAACCGGCCTCCTTCATGGCGGCCACCGCCTCCGGGTTGCGCATGAGGGCGGTGGCGACCCCGTAGACCGTGACGGGCATCCGGCGCTCGGTGAACATGCGCCACAACCGCCAGAACCCGGCGCGGGAGCCGTATTCGTAGATCGATTCCATGCTCATGTGGCGCTGGCCGAGCCAGGCCTGCGCGCCCACGATCTCCGACAGGAAGGCCTCCGAGGCCCGGTCGCCGTGGAGGATGTTGTTCTCGCCGCCCTCCTCGTAGTTGATCACGAACTGGACGCAGATCCGGGCCCCGTTCGGCCATTGCGGATGGGGCGGATTGCGGCCGTAGCCGACGAGGTCGCGGGGATAGGAGCTCTCGGCCATGACGTCCTCGATGGGTTCTCAGCTTCCGCGATAGGTGGAGTAGCTCCAGGGGGAGACGAGGAGCGGCACGTGGTAATGCCCGTCGGGCTCGGCGATGGCGAAGCGGATCGGCACCAGGTCCAGGAACGGCGGATCGGCGGTGGCTGCGCCGAGGCCCCTGAAATAGGCGCCCGCGTGGAAGACGAGCTCGTAGGTTC
>DATHAU010000669.1:0-1732 GCA_035296545.1 Microvirga sp. | reverse complement strand
GCCGCACACGAGTTCTTCGGCATGGCCCCTGCCGTTGCGGATGCTGACAAGGCACAGGACCTCGCGGCACGCGAACTGAAAGAGGCGTTCTCGGTCAAGGCGACAGGCTCGACTGGCACTCGCTCAGGCGAGACAAAAAAGTAACAACTCACTGGCTCAGGGGCGGATCGGAGGATGACGCCCCTGATCTATAGTCGAGGCGCACTGAAACCTGCGGGTTTTTCCCCACCTCAGTATTGAGGAGGATATCATGGCCAATTCCGGTGTGCCGACGAACGATACCAGTCCCGGAGGGAATATTCCGACCGAAGTCCTACCAGTCCACACACTCGTTACCCTGTCAACGACCTTGGCATCACCGAGCCTAAGGGTCCGGGCTCAGAGCCGTACTACCTGCCCGGCACTCCCACTGACCCAGGAACCCGGTTCTGAAAAGCCTGTGAAGCTTGCGCAGCTATCCTCAGGAGCCGGACTGGTGCCAAGGCTCAACCGTGAGAACGCCATGCCCCTGAAGTATGTCATGCTCAAACTGGACGGTGGCGAGTTCCTGCCGCTTCTCTTCCCCGAGTTCATCCAGCACTCCGACATGGCCCGGTCTGTTCCGGCCACGGTGGTGAGTGCCGGTCATGTTTATCTGAAGGACGGGATGATCGTTGCCTCTGGCGCGTCAAGCTCGCTGGAGGTTGCCTCGCGAGATGAGGACAGCGAGATCATACAAAGTTACCTTAATGAGCAGAGCGTCATACAGCAGGAGCGTCCATCTGAGACCTGATAGAGGTGGTCCCGGATAAATGACACTGAGGATAGCGTTCAAGCACGGACGTAGAGATACGAACGGCAATGTTCGCACCTTGACAGTATAAATGCCGCAAAGCTCCGCAGATTAGCCAGCCAACGACCCAGAAACAGGGCAGAGAAACAGGGGCATTCAGCGGCGCGTTCGTGCCGTCAACAAGAGCGATCCCGATGCAAGTTCTGATGCCGATCGATGCTCCGAAGGTGAACTTCCCTCTCCCAGTTGACGCCACGTCGGACCCGGCGCTTGCTTCTCATAGCCTTCAGCACCTTGGAGAACGGCTGCGGAAGTCCTATGATGTAACCAGGGAGCCCCTCCCGATCCGATTGACTGAACTTGTTGAGCGGCTCGCTCGACGCGAGCTGGCAAAGGTTTAGCGTTCTGACACCATCATAAAAGCGTGCTTCCAGGGCATCATGCTGGTGTCTGGATCAGCGGGATCACGTTCGACGACCCAGAGGAACGACCTACGGTCATCACCTCACGAATTGCTGTTAGCAGAGCGTCGGGTTGGTAGGTCTTGGTTACCAGTGTAAAGCCCTCCTCCGTCGCCCGGTTCGCAGCATCACTGTACCCGGTCGCCAGAAGAACCGGGGTGGTCCCGTCCCGGAGCAGGTTCGCCAGCGTCATCCTGATCTGATTGCGCTGTCCAAGCCCGTGCAGCCCGCCCGCCTTATTGGCGAGCTTCGCAAGGTTATTGATAGGTCGGCAAGGGCGAAACGGTAGCTTCATCACGGGGGGCTGGTCCCCTCATGACAGGACAGCCGGATGCTTGCTCGGTCATGTTATAGCCACGAGGGCAACAGCACGATCGCCGAAAACTGGCAACCAACGACCGTACAGCCCCTTGGAAGGGTGACGGAAAGGCGTCAGTGGTCAATCTTGGCAATGGCTTGAGCCAAGTCATGGCCCAAAAACGGCTTCTGAATGCGAACC
>DATHAU010000668.1:0-3847 GCA_035296545.1 Microvirga sp. | reverse complement strand
ACTGCTCAAACCGACCCGTCAGCGCTGTTAGGGCCATTGTTGGGGCCACCTTGCGTTGTAGAACTAAAAAACATTTAAAAATGCATACTTACCAAGATGTAGTGGCGGAGACGGAGGGATTCGAACCCTCGATACCCTTTTGGGGTATGCTCATTTAGCAAACGAGTGCCTTCAGCCGCTCGGCCACGTCTCCGGAGCGCAGAAAAAGCAGGGCATGTCCCCCGCTTCGCGCAGGTGGCGCAATAGACGCGAACGGCCGGTTTTCGTCAAGGCTAAAATCGGGCTGCCTCCGGCCCCGCTCACGGGTTGGGCTTGGAGGCGTTCTTCAGGGCGCTGAGGCGCTTCTTCTCGTAGTGCTTGGCCAGGCGAAGGTGGCGGGAGATGGCGTAGTTCATGGCCGTCAGGAAGCCGTAGGTGCCGCGCAGGGCGTGGCGCCGCCCGACATAGGCCTTGACGAAGGCGGCCGGCAGTTCGAAGAACACCCGCCAGGTGGGGATCGAAACGCCCCGGATTTCGAGATCCACCGCCTGCTGATCGGAATAGCGGTTGAGCTTGGCCACCTGGTCACCCAGGGACCGCACGGACCGGTGATGCACGATCCCCTTGAGCGTCCCGACCTTCGTTCCCGGCTTCAGGTCGACCCGGTCGTGGACCAGGGACGGGGAATACCGCCCGGCATCCTTGCGGTAGAGCCGGACCGGAGCCAGCGAGTAGGTCATCGGATGGGGGGCGCGCTCGCCTGGAAAGATCTCGGCGATGCGGATCCGGTAGGCCTGGCGCGGGGGGCTCCCCCGCGCGAAGAGCGCCCGGATCTCCCCCGCCAGGCCCGGCGACACCACCTCGTCCGCATCCAGGTTCAGGAGCCACTCATGCCGGCACTGGTCCTCGGCGAAGCGCTTCTGGGGGCCATAGCCGGGCCATTCGTTGAAGATCACCCGCGCGCCGTGCTCCTCCGCGATGGCCTGGGTTCCATCCGTCGAGCCCGAATCCACCACGACGAGGTCGTCCGTCAGGTCCCGGACGGCCCGGATGGTCTCGCCGATGCGGTCGGCTTCGTTCTTGGTGATGATGAAGACGGAAACAGGGAGCATGACTGGGGATGGGCCACAACAGGGGTTGCCTAGCGACCTCAAAGGTCCATGGCAAGAGCCTTGGCCGGCCGCGAGCCTCTTCCCGCTCCCCTGTGACCGGAAAACCGCCGCCGCGAGCAAGAGCTTACAGGAACTCGTCCTCCGGGGCCTGGGCAAGCCCGGGCCTGGCTGTGCGCGGCCTGTCGCGGACGCGCAGTTCCGCTAGCAGGGGATAATGGTCTGACGCGACCCGCGTCAGCAGGCTCCGGACAGGTCCGGCGGCGACCACTTCCACCGACCGGGTGACGAAGACGTGGTCGAGCCGCAGGACCGGCGCGCGGGTGTGAAAGGTCGGCTGGGGCTCCCCGGACGGGTTGGAGAGCTGCGCGTCCCGCATGCGTTCGGCGATCAGCCGATAGGAGCGCGAATAGGGCGGCGCGTTGAAGTCGCCGAGGAGGACGGCCGGGTCGGCGCAATCCGGATGGCCGATCCAGTCCGGCCCCACCAGGGCGGCGGCTTGCCCCCTCCTCTCCCGCGAGCGCAGGGACAGGTGCGCGTTGACCACCTGCACCCTCTGGCCGTGGACGTCGACGCAAGCCCAGAGGGCGCAGCGCTTTTCGAAGGACGGCCCCTGGGATTGGGTGGGCAGGCGCTCGGCCTTGACGATCCGGGACGGGTGACGGGACAGGATGGCGATGCCGTACTGCTCGCCCAGGATGCGGATCGTGGGCTGGAAGTGAAGCTCCATGCCGAGCCTGGCCGCCACCGTGGCGGCCTGATCCGCCTCGCCGGCCTGGACCCGCCCGACCCGCACCTCCTGCAGGGCGACGATATCCGGCTCGCAGGAGGCGATGACCTCCGCAATCCGGTCCGGCGAGATCTTTCTGTCCGTGCCGAGCCAGCGGTGAACGTTGTAGGTCAGGAGACGGAGGACGCGCCCCGGTTTATCCGTATGCTTCAAGGGTCAGTACCGGCTCGGACAGGCGTTCATGATGGCGCGCCCATGGATCGGCGCGGGCGAAGGGGTCTTGAATCGCGACCTATTGTCGAAACGTGTCGGATCAATGACTCAGGATTGGCGAGGGTTCCGGCCGGTGACAAGCCTCAATCTTCAAGGATTCCCCCTCAGGACAGGGGCGGCCTGAGGAAAAATCAGGCCGCCATCTCCACCTCGCGGCCGCGGCCCAGATCCCGCATCAGCTCCACGAAATGCGGAAAGCGCCGGATCTGACGGCCGTAATGGCGCCGGAGCGCCTCGGTCAGGCGGCCGTCCCGGGACAGAAGGCTGTCGGCGAAGCCGACCATGCGGGAGTTCGGCCAGGCCTGGGGCCGGATCTCGGCCAGGCGCTCCAGCAGCCGGTCCTCCGTCTCCCGGGGATGGACCTGCGCCATCAGGGCCAGCATCGCGGCCGTCGAGCGCGACACGCCCATGTGGCAGTGAACGAGCAGATGCCCGTCCGCCCGCTCGAGGCGGCTGTGGGCCAGATCGTCCCCGAACCGCAGGATCGCCTCCACATGCTCGGACTCGGGCAGGATCACCCCGGGCGCGGGCTGGATGGCGTCATGGAAGCGCAGCACCATCCTGTGATGGGGATCGTAGGCCCCGAACGCCTCCGGGTCCGGGTGGTCCGGATCGAGGATCGACAGGACATGGGTGACGGATCGCGCAGACTGGTCCGGCAGTTCGGAAATGCCGCAGATCGTGAGCATGGAGATGGATACAGGCTTCATGGAAGACTCGTTCCCGGGCTGAGGGCAGGCAGCGGCGCCCCGGATGGTGGAGCACGTGGTTCTACGCCATTGGCGCAAGATGGTTCAACCGGCGCCGGCCCCTGCGCCCTGCGGGCGCGGCCGAGCTTCATCACTTTTTCGCCATCCGCGATCCACCTTCTGGACATGCCGGGGGTTATGACCAAATCCAACCGCACCGCCGCCGTCCTCAGGCGCCGGCCTTTGAAGCCAAGAACAAAAACGGCAGGTCCCCCACCGATGTCCGCTGCTCCGGCCCCAAGCTCGTCCCCGATGCGAAGAGCGATCCGCTTCGGCGTCCTGATCGTCCCGCTGGCCCTGGCCGCCTGCGTCTCGGCCGCGCCTCCCCTGCAGACCGCCATTCCTGCCATCGATCCCACCTACGTGGCCATGTACGGCCCCCAGCTCGACGAGCCGCATCCGCTCCCCGCCACGGACATCTCCGAGGTGGACCCGCGCTTCCTGCGCCGGGAGGTCGATTATCGGGGCCGGGAGGAGCCCGGCACCGTGGTGGTCGACACCGCAGCCCGGTACCTCTACCTCGTACGCGAGAACGGACGCGCGATCCGCTACGGCATCGGCGTCGGCCGGGAGGGCCTTGCCTGGAGCGGGCGCGCCCGCGTCGGCCGCAAGACCCCATGGCCGAACTGGACCCCCACCCCTACGATGATCAGGCGCGACCCGGAGCGCAACGCCCCCTGGGCCGGCGGCATGGAGGGAGGCCTCGACAACCCGCTGGGCGCCCGCGCCCTCTACCTTTACGCGGGCGGGCGGGACACCATGTACCGCATCCACGGCACCACGGAGCCCTGGTCCATCGGCCAGTCCGTCTCCAGCGGCTGCATCCGCATGTTCAACCAGGACGTCATCGACCTCTACAGCCGGGTGCCCGTGGGCTCGCCCGTGGTGGTGAAGAACAGCGGGGCGCCGGTCGATCCGGACGAAGAATTCGAGATGTCGTCGTTGGAGTGATGCCTTTTTGAAGGGCGCCCGGGCCGGGTCGGCCCGTGAGCTTGCCTGCCGCGAGC
>DATHAU010000667.1:0-4591 GCA_035296545.1 Microvirga sp. | reverse complement strand
TGAGCGCGCGGCCTAAGATACCGCCCTCATCCTGAGGAGCAGCCGCGAGGCTGCGTCTCGAAGGATGAGGGCCGTGGGGGGTTCCGGCCTTTGCAGGCGCGGCTCTCTCGGGATCAGGTGGCGTTGCAAGCCGGGCCGTTATGACGCCTGGCTTTCGTCCTCGCGCAGATCCTCCAGGATCGCGCGGCGCTGGGCGTCGCTGTCGGCGAGGCGATGGATGTGCAGCTCGGACGCGCCGAGGCTCTGGACCTTGGCCATCCAGCGGGTGCGGGTCTCATGGCTGGGCTGCGCGCCCGCCATGGCCACGTCCGCCACATGGGCCGTGCCGGCCTCGTCCCGCCGCACCGCGAGGAGCACGGCGTCGGTCACGTCGAGAAGCTCGGAGAGGGCGAGGGGGTGCACCCCGACGATGTAGCGGCGGCCCGAATGGCCGCGCCAGGAACTCAACGTGGAGGATGAGCGAAGTCCCGCCGTCGCCCGCAGCCTTTCCTCACGCACGCCAGCCCTCCGCATTCGGTCGTTGCGGAGATCCCGCATGGCCGTGTCCCACGATATGGTTCGTTTGTTCGCCATATGTTCTTATATGTAGGAATCTCCGGGTGAGTCGTCAAGGCGTCCGGGGCGTGAAACCGCCGCCGATCAGGCCTTGGTCAGGGTGGCGGCGCCCTCGCGCGGAGCGGCGAGGCCGAGCTCCCGCCGGCCCTCGGCGAGCAGCCGGCCGGAGGCGTCCTCGATGCGCGCCTGGACAAGGGCGAAGAACTCCTCCCGGGGCAGGCCGGGCGCGATCGGGTCGAGGATCTCCACCCGGATCGTTCCGGGATGGCGGATGAAGCGGCGGCGGGGCCAGTAGAGGCCCGAGTTCAGGGCGACCGGAACGCAGGGGAATTCGAGGCTCTGGTAGAGGTGCGACACCCCGTATTTATAGGCCGCGGGAGCGCCCGCGGCGCGGCGGGTGCCCTCCGGGAAGATGATGATCTGGCGCCCGTGCCGGGCCTCCTCCTTGGCCTGGGCGGTCATCTGGATCAGCGCCAGGGACCCGGCCTTGCGGTTGACCGGCACGCAGCCGGCCTTCCAGGTGTACCAGCCGAAGAACGGGATCCACATGAGCTCCCGCTTCAGGATGAAGGTGGGATCGTCGAAGATCGTCACCAGGGCGAAGGTCTCCCAGGTGGATTGGTGCTTGGAGGCCACCAGCGCCCCGCCGGGCGGGATCTTCTCCCGCCCCCGCACCTCGATCCTGGTGCCCGCCAGCACCCGCAGGAGCCACAGGGACGAGGAGGCCCACATCCGCACCAGCCGCATGAAGACCTGGCGCCGCATGAAGAACCCCGGGATCAGCACGATCACCCACAGGACGAGGTTGAGATAGAAGGCGGCGTTGAACAGCAGGGAGCGGATGATCAGCATGGTTTCACGGCAGGGACGGCGGAGCGGGGCGCTCCGCGAACGCTGAACCTTCTTTAGAGGGATTCTGCCGGCGTTGGAAACGGGATGTGCTTCCGCGAGGACGGACCCCCTTCGCCCCCTGCACTCGCCGATCCGGTCCGCAGGATCGGCAGATGATGCCCGTCCGTCCCCTTTGCGTCATGGCCGGGCCTGTCCCGGCCATCCCGATGGGAGAACCGCGGCGCTCTTCCGCCTTGGCAACCAGGGAGGCCTTGGAATCGGGATGCCCGGCACAAGGCCGGGCATGACCAGGAGGATGTTGGCCCTGGGGAGCACGGCGAGGGAAGGGGATGAACGGACCGCCGGGGAAGCGCGGCGATCCCTCAGCGCCACAGGGGCTCTGCGACCACCTGGCGGCTGGGAGCGCCGCGGCTGAGGAGGTTCGCCACCGACGAGCGCTCCGGGTCGCTCTCGAAGCGGGTCCGCACCCACACCGCCAGGAGCTTGAGGTACTCGTAGACCAGAACCTTGGCCGTGGCGGGATTGTGCCACCAGTCGTGCGGGTCGATGGTGGCGGCCACGGGGTAGGGGATCTTCTGCAGGTTCGGCAGCACGTGGTCGAGTTCCACCAGGGTGCGCGGCATGTGGTAGTTGGAGGTCACCACGATCAGGGCGTCGAACCCGTTCATCTCCGCCCAGCGCCGGGTCTCGATGGCGTTGCCGATGGTGTTGCGGGCCCGGTAGTCGAGATCCACGCAGCAGTCGAAGAGCCGCCGCTGGCCCGGGTTGAGGCGGGAGATCTGGTCGCGGCTGGTCTTCTCGTTGACGCCGGAGATCAGGAGCCGCTTGGCGTAGCCCTGGGCCAGCAGGTCGATGGCGTCGCCGATCCGCTGCGCGCCTCCGGTCAGCGCCACGATCCCGTCGGCGCGGGTCTCGGGCTTCTGCTCGTAGCGGTCGAGGCTGTAGACGAAGGCCAGGAATCCCAGGAAGCCGACCGTCGCGGCGAGGGCGCAGCACCAGAACCCGAACTTGAGCAAGCGCCCCAGCCATGACCGACCCGCCGGAGGCGCGGGCGCTACGGTCCAGCCCCAGCCCAGGGCATCCGCGTCTGCGGCGTTGAGGGCTGCGAGGGTCTGGGCGCGCGAGGTCATCTCTTTCGAGGATAGCGGAGAATGCGGCAATGGAGAGGCAACCCCCTTGATCCACTGGTCACCATTATCATCAACCATGCGCGTTAAGAAACCGTCTCACAGTCAGGCGGGAAACGATGCCGGTGACCAGGGCCACCACGAGGGCGATGACGACCACCAGCGCATAGCCGCGCCAGCTCATGCTGAAGGACCCGAACAGGGCCTCGATCTGGTCCCCGGCGGGGCTGGCGCGCCAGGAGCGCGTGACCAGGCCGAGTATCGTGGTGAGCACCAGGGCGCCGCCCGCGCCCACGGCGCTGCCGCGCAGCCCCAGCCTGAAGAAGCGGCGCTGGAATTCCCGGGCGATGAAGTCGTCGTTGGCGCCCACGAAATGGAGCACGTCCACCACCTCCTTGTTGCCCGCCATGGCGCCGCGGGTGGCGAAGATCACCGCAAGCCCGGCGGCCACGAGAACCAGGGCGACCAGGAAGACTCCGATGCTGATGATGGTGTTGGCCATGGTGGAGAGCCGCGACACCCACAGGCCATGGTCGTCCAGGGTCGCGCCCGGCACCTGCTCCTGCAGGGATCGCCTCAGGGGCGTGAAGTCGGGCCTCACCTCGTCCCGCAGCTTGATCACGATGATGCGGGGAACGGGCAGGTCGTTGAAGTCCAGGCCCGTGCCGAGCCAGGGCTCGAGGAGGCGCTCGGATTCTCCCCGGGAGAAGGCCTGGGCCGCCTCCACGCCGGGAACCTGCCGGGCCAGCGCCGCGGCGCGCTCCACATCCGCCTCCATGGAGCGCTGGGCGTTGGGGCGGACCTGGATGGTCACCTCCCGGGCGATGTCGGAGCGCCACTGGGCGGAGCTGGCCGCCACCAGTTCGGCCCCGCCCGCGCACAGCGCCGCCAGGAAGGTCAGGATGGCGATCACGGCGGCGAGCGCCTGCCCGCCGGCCGAATCCACCGGAACCAGGGGCGCGTTGCGCCGGAGGGCTGCCGGCAGCCGCTTGTCGCCGCCCTGACGGGGGGCTTCCTTCGGGCGGGCGGGCGCAGCGTCGTTCATCCGGCTCACTCGTCGATATGCAGCCGGCCGTCGCCGAGCACGAGGCGGCGGACGTTGAGCTGATCCATGAGGCCGAAATCGTGGGTGGCGATCACCACCGAGGTCCCGAGCCGGTTGAGTTCGATGAACAGGCGCAGGAGCCGGCGGGCGAGGGAGGGGTCCACGTTGCCGGTGGGCTCGTCGGCGAGCAGCAGGTCGGGCCGCACGATCAGCGCGCGGGCGATCGCCGCGCGCTGCTTCTCGCCGCCCGACAGCACGGGCGGCAGCATGTGCATGCGGTCGCCCAGGCCTACCCAGCGCAGGAGCTCGACCACCTCCGCCCGGTAGCTCGCCTCCTCCTTGCCCTGCACCCGCAGGGGCAGGGCCACGTTCTCATAGGTGGTGAGGTGGTCGAGAAGGCGGAAATCCTGGAACACCACGCCCATGCGCCGGCGCAAGGCCGTGATGTCGTCCTTGGAGATCTGCGACACGTCCTCGCCGAACAGGGAGATCAGCCCGCGGGTCGGCTTGACCGAGAGCAGGATCAGCCGCAGCAGGGTGGTCTTGCCCGCCCCCGAGGGGCCGGTGAGGAACTGGAACGAGTTCGGCTCGATGGAGAAGGTCAGGTCGCGCAGAACCTCCGGGCCCATGCCGTAGCGCACGCCCACGTTCTCGAAGTGCACGGAGGCCGCGCCCTCGTCGAATTCCCCGTCGTAATACGCCTTCACGCGCGCGAGCCATCCTTGCAGACGAAACAGACGAAAGGACCCTGGCGGGAGAGCCCCGCCGGCAGGCGATTCGCCACCCTTATCACCTGCTCATGGTTAGCAAGGCATAAATCCATCCCGGGGCGACGGAAAGCGAGCGCCGCCCCGCGGGGCTCGCGGGACTTTGCCGCAGGAAGGGGCGCACGTTCGATAAAGGTCGACGGTGCGCGACAGGCTCTCCTCCCCCTTGTGGGGAGGAGATGGAGGTGGGGGTGTCGGCGCCACACCTTCATCGGCTATCGCACACACCCCCACACTGGCCCTCC
>DATHAU010000666.1:0-3738 GCA_035296545.1 Microvirga sp. | reverse complement strand
GTGAGCCTGGGCGGCACCGAATCCCTGATCTCGCACCCGGCCTCCACCACCCATTCGGGGGTTCCCAAGGCGACCCGCGACCGGCTCGGCGTGAGCGACGCGACCATCCGCGTCTCCATCGGCATCGAACATCCCGACGATCTGGTGGCCGACCTCGCGCAGGCCCTGTCGACCCTGGGGTGAGCTGCGCCGCTTCCCCTCCCCTTGCGGGGAGGAATCGAGGGCGGGGTCGTAAGGTCAGAGCGCTTCGAGTGCCATGAAGAGCGCAGAAGCCGATACCACGCGCCCACCTCTCCCCAGATCTCGGCAACACCCGATATCTGCTTCCTCCTGCGCAAGTCGGGAACACCCGACTTGCAGTGGGGAGAGGTGAAGTCGCGCCTCACTCTATGACCGTCTCAACCGGCCGCACCACCCCCACCCCTCCCCGCAAGGGGGAGGGGAATACGCGGCGCCTCCTTTTCATGCGCCTGCGGTGAAGCCATGCATCCCTCCTGCGCGGGTTCTTCGCCGCTCGGGCGGCATTTTCCCTTGCGCTGCTCCTGCCCCTCGCCGCAAAATAGGCCGAACCGGGACATGTAATGACAACCACGATCGACCTGCACGCTTATCAGGAACCCATTCTCTTCCTGGCAACGGCAGGCATCGTCGTCCCCCTCTTCCACAAGCTGCGGCTCAGCCCGGTGCTGGGGTTCCTCGGTGCGGGCGCGTTGCTGGGGCCCTTCGGCCTGGGGCGGCTGGTGCCGGACCACCCCTGGGTCGACTGGCTGACCTTCACCAATCCGGAGGGCACCTCGCGGCTGGCCGAATTCGGCGTGGTCTTCCTTCTCTTCACCATCGGCATCGAGCTGTCCTGGCAGCGCCTTCGCACCCTGCGGCGGCTGGTGTTCGGGTTCGGGTCCCTCCAGGTGGCGATCTGCGCCCTGGCCATCGGGCTCTTCGCCTTCAGGGCCGTCGACACGATCACCACGGCGGCGATCATCGGCATCGCCTTCGCGCTCTCCTCGACCGCCATCGTCATTCCCGTCCTGGCGGAGCAGAGGCGGCTCAACGCGCCCGCGGGCCGGGCGAGCTTCTCGGCCCTGCTGTTCCAGGATCTCGCCGTGGCGCCGATCCTGTTCACCATCGCGGCCCTGGACGTCAGGCAGCCCGACGTGACGTTCATGTCGTTCGGAACGGCGCTCCTGCAGGCCGGGCTGGCCCTGGCGATCATCGTGGGCCTGGGGCGCGTGGTGCTGCGGCCCTTCTTCCAGCTCGTCTCGGGCACCAAGAGCCCGGAGCTCTTCATGGCCGCCTGCCTTCTCGTGGTGATGGTCACGAGCCTCGCCGCGGCGGTGAGCGGCCTGTCCATGGCGCTGGGGGCCTTCATCGCCGGCGTGCTCCTGTCCGAGACCGAGTACCGCCGCGCGGTGGACACCACGATCCAGCCCTTCAAGGGCCTGCTGCTCGGGGTCTTCTTCGTGTCGGTGGGCATGGGGCTCGACCTGTTCCGCTTCCTGGCGATGCCCCTGACGATCCTGGCGGTGGCGACCTTCATCGTGGCCATCAAGAGCAGCATCATCTTCGGCCTGAGCCGCCCCTTCGGGCTCAACGCGGCGGACGCCGCCGAGACCGGCCTGCTGCTGGGACCGGGCGGCGAGTTCGCCCTGGTCATCCTGGGCAGCGCCATGGCGGCCGGGCTCGTGCCCGGGGAGATCGGGCAGAACCTCCTGCTGGTGACCACCCTGACCATGGTGGCGATCCCCCTCCTGGCCCGGGTCGGACGGCGGCTGAGCCGCCGGCTCGAAATCAAGCGCCCCCTGGACCCGGCCGCCTCGGTCCCACCCCCGGCGGACGAGATCGGGCGCGTGATCGTGGCCGGCTACGGGCGCGTCGGGCGGCTCGTGGGCGACATGCTGGAGCGCCACAAGGTGCCCTATCTGGCCATCGACATGGACCCGGTTCGGGTGGCCGAGGAGCGCAAGGCGGGCAGGCCGGTCTATTTCGGCGACGGCTCCCTTCCTGAGTTCCTGCGCGCCTGCGGCATCGACCGGGCGCGGGCCCTCGTGATCACCCTCGATACGCCGAGCTCCATCGAGGCGGTGGTGGCCGCCGCCCGGCAGGAGCGCACCGACATCACCATCGTGTCCCGCGCCCGGGACGCCCGCCACGCGGCCCAGCTCTACGACCTCGGCGTCGACGACGCGGTGCCGGAGACCATCGAGGCCTCGCTTCAGCTCAGCGAGGCGGTGCTCGCCGACATCGGCGTGCCCATGGGGCTGGTCATCGCGTCCATCCACGAGCGGCGGGACGAGTTCCGGGCGATGCTGCGGCGCGACGACAGCAAGCCCGAACGGGCGGAGTTCCGGGCAAGGCGCACCATCGGAAAGTAGGGCCGCCCGCGCGGTTTCGCGGGATCAGCCCTTGACCTTCCGGGGCGTTGACCGACACTGGCCCCATGTTCCTCACCTTCTTCACAGAGCTGCGCGCGGCCAAGGTGCCGGTTTCCTTGCGCGAATACCTGTCCCTGCTGGAGGCCCTCGACCGGGATCTCGCCGACAAGAGCGTGGAGGAATTCTATTATCTCTCCCGCACCTGCCTGGTGAAGGACGAGCGCCATTTCGACCGGTTCGACCGGGTCTTCGCCCATGTGTTCAAGGGCCTCGAAGGGATGGCCGCGGCCCTGGGCCAGACGGAGATCCCGGAGGAATGGCTGCGCAAGCTCGCCGAGCGCTACCTCACCGAGGAGGAGAAGCGCCAGATCGAGGCCATGGGCTGGGACAAGCTGTGGGAAAACCTGAAGGAGCGCCTGAAGGAGCAGAAGGGCCGCCACCAGGGCGGCAACAAGTGGATCGGCACCGCCGGCACGTCCCCTTACGGGGCCCACGGCTACAACCCGGAAGGCATCCGCATCGGCCAGGACAAGAACCGCAACTTCCGCGCCGTGAAGGTGTGGGACCGGCGCGAGTTCAGGGATTTCGACGACGGCGTGGAGCTCGGGGTGCGCAACATGCGCGTCGCCCTGCGCCGCCTGCGCCGCTTCGCCCGCACCGGCGCCCCCGAGGAGCTGGACCTGGACGAGACGATCCATGAGACGGCCCACAAGGGCTATCTCGACGTGCGCCTGCGCCCCGAGCGCCGCAACGCCGTGAAGGTGCTGCTGTTCCTCGACGTGGGCGGCTCCATGGACTGGCACATCCAGGCGGCCGAGGAGCTGTTCTCCGCGGCCCGGCTGGAGTTCAAGCATTTCGAGCACTTCTACTTCCACAACTGCGTCTACGAGAAGCTCTGGAAGGACAACAGCCGCCGCTTCGCCCAGGCGATCCCCACCGCCGACGTGATCCGCACCTACGGCTCCGACTACCGGGCGGTGTTCGTGGGCGACGCCTCCATGAGCCCCTACGAGATCACCATGCCGGGCGGCTCGGTGGAGCACTGGAACGAGGATCCCGGCCAGGTCTGGCTTGGGCGCCTCCTCGACCATTTCCCCAAGGCGGTTTGGCTGAACCCGGTGAAGCAGGGCCACTGGGGCTACACCCACTCCATCTCGCTCATGCGGCAGATCTTTTCCGAGCGCATGTATCCGCTCAACCTCGAAGGCATCGACCACGCCATGCGCGAACTGGTACGCTGACCCCATGGCACAGACCTACACCCACAATCCCCGCCCGGTCGGCGGGCCGGTGAGCTTCGCGCTCAACGGCGACAGGTTGACCGTCGATACCGGCCGCAAGGTCCAGGAGGTGCGCCTCGGGGCGG
>DATHAU010000665.1:0-4388 GCA_035296545.1 Microvirga sp. | reverse complement strand
GGCTTGGCTGAGGCGGATCCTCCCGCCTCGGACGAGGCAGCCCCTCCCAACTTCCGGCCGACCGTGGCCACAGCTTGTCGCGACGATCGAGGAAAACCACCCAGGCCTGATGACCTCCGCAGCAGGTCCTCAAGGGCCGGGTATGTGAACTCGTCCTCATCAGCCGACCCGCAAGGTGCCGCTCAGACGACGGCTACGGCCGTCCAGACCTGAAACGACGAGATCAGCCCGCCGCGACGTGATCGGCGACGAAGGCGTCGCGCTCGCCCATCGGACGCTCGGGATGGGTGGTGGTGTCGCGTCGCGTCTGCAGCTCGAGCTCCGCGTTGAGCTCCGCGCCGAGGATGACCGCGTAGGCCGAGATGTAGAACCACAGCAGCGCCACCACCACGCCGCCGAGCGTGCCGTAGTAGGCGTCGTAGGAGCCGAAGTTGCTGACGTAGAACGAGAAGGCGAGCGAGGTCAGGAGCCACAGCCCCGCCGCCAGCAGCGAGCCCGGCGTGATCCAGCGCCACTTCGCCTCCGCGCGCGAGGGCGCGAAGCGGTACAGGACCGCGAGCGCGACGACCGTGAAGCCGAGCAGCAGCGCGAACGAGCACGCCCGGACCGCCGCCGAGGCGAGCGGGCCGAGCCAGGTGAAGGGCAGCGCCGCGGGCACGCCCACGATCACCGCCAGCGCCAGCGCCACCCCGACGATGCCGCCCAGCGTGAACAACAGGGCCACGAGGTTGAGGTTCAGGAAGGAGCGCCTCTCGCGCTCCTGGTACGCGACGTTGAGGGCGGCGATGATCGACTTGGCGCCGTTCATGGCGCTCCACAGCGCCACGGGCAGGCCGAGCGCCAGGCCCCAGGAGAGCTCGGTCGGGCCCTTGGCGGCGAGCTCGCGGACCCGGGCCGCGATCAGCTCGTAGGTGGAGGTCGGCAGCACGCCGCGCAGGCCCTCGAGCTGGCCCTCGACCGCCAGGGGGTCGGCGACGAGGCCGTAGAGGGAGATGGCGACCGAGATCGTCGGGAAGAGGGCGAGCAGCGCGTAGAAGCCGCAGCTCGCGGCCGCCGCGCCGGCCTCGTCCGAGATCGCGTCGTTGGCGACCCGTCGGAGGACCGCCAGCCAGCCGCGCCCGGGGATCTCGCCCGGCCGGCCCGCGTGCCGGCCGAGGGCCCCGTCCTCCGCCGAGGTTTCCGACCCGTGCGCCGGCGTCGTCCCGCGTCCGCTGGCCGGTGCCATTGCCGCTCCCGTCACCGTCGCCGACGGCGTTCCCGCCGCCGTGGTCGGTCTCGCCTGATCGATCCGAGCGCAGGGCCAGTGATACATACCCTCCGAAACATGACCAGGGGCCTCAGGCCCGTCGTCCTCGTCCCCGTCAGCCGGCCCGCAAGGTGGGGCTCAGACCCCGGTCCCTCGCGGGCGAGGGGCGCAGTAGGCTCTGTCCCGTTCGGGTAGACCCTATCGGAACGACGTTAGACCAGATGTCGCGCCAGGTGCTTGTTCATCTCGAGCATGGTCACCCGCTTCGCGCCGAACACCACCTCGAGCCTGTCGTCCGCCAGGATCGCGCGGCGGTCCTCCGGGTTCCGCAGCCTGTGCCGCCTGATGCACGCCCAGACCTCGCTCGACGCCTCGCCGCGCGGCAAGGGCCCGGCGCCGACCACAGCGGCCGGCTCCCTCCGTGCGCCCGCGCGTCCGGTCCGTCCTCCCCTACCATCATCTCACCTCGGGCAGTCGGCCGAGGCGCACCGAAGGTGGCAAGCGGCATAAAAAGAGCCCGGGGCGGCCTGCGGATCGGGTCTCCAGAAGTTCCTCCCGCCAAGGCTCCAGACCCGAAAGCCCGTCGGATTGACTAGACCTCCGCAGAGGAGCAGCATCCCGGCTGCCAGTTGAACCCATCCTGACAAGGTCGGATAAATGGGTTCTGAGTTTGCGAGCGGCTGAGACGAAAGGCGACGTCGTGGTGACATGGCTATCACCACACCGACCTACGGAGCGTTCAGAGATTTAAGTTCCGCGGAACAGGATCATGGAGCAGACGCTATGAGAATTAGAGATTGGTGTCGAGAAAGGGCTTACTCAATCGGTCTCCGGATCACACCCCTTGTCGTAGTTGTGCTCTCAATGCTTTTTGCTGGCGGAATGCCTGCCCTTACGGCAGAGGAGTTGGATTTCGGAATGGTAAGCGACAGCCCGAGTAAGATGATCAAACGCTTTGCGCCGCTTCATGACTACTTGAGGAGCAAAGGGCTACCTATGGGAAAGATGGTAAGCGCTCGGTCTGTTGATGAGATGATCGATCTTCTTGAAGGAAAAAAGGTCGATTTTGTATTCGAAAGCCCATACGGTGCAACCCAGATCATGGATGCGACTGGTGCCGTTCCTGTCTTGATTAGAGAGAAAGATGGAATAAAGAGATACAATTCAGTTATTTTTGTTAATAATAGCTCTGCGATAGAAAATTTCAAAGATTTGTTAGGCAAAGTCGTCGCGTTTGAGGACCAAGAATCGACCTCGTCTTATATCCTTCCTAGGACACTCTTGCTGAATGCTAAACTTGAATTAGTTGAATCAACAAAACCTATACCCAACAAGGTTGCCTACTATTTTTCTCGAGGAGACGAGAACGTCTTGGCCCATGTCAAGTTGGGGAGAGCCGACGCAGGAGGGATCGATAGAGGGGCCGTGGCGGAGCTACCCCAATTCCGGATCCTCTCGCCCGAGTCGGGTTACGTGCCCCGGCACGTGCTGCTGGTGCGGGACGGCGTCGACTACGACGGCCTGAAGGAAGCGCTCCTGAATATGGCGGCGGATCCGCACGCAGCTGATGTCTTAACCGCCGTGGAAACGCCGACCGGGTTCTCGGCTTTCGAGGGCGATCCTCGGGAGATCATGGATCAAGTCAGAGCCAGCTTGGGCCCGTGACCCAGCCCCAGCTGGCCGACGCCGTCCGCGTTCACGCCGTGAGGGCAAAGGATGATCGTCCGGGACCAGCGGGCGACGATGAGGCTGGAGCGAATGATGGGACGGCCGCAGCGCGCCCCACGGGCGGGCGTGATTGTTCCTGCGCGGGCATGGTTTCGGGTCCGATCTGACGCTGCATAGAACGGTTCGCCGGGCCGGCCATCCCGCTCGTTCTGCGCCTCAGGCCGAGGCCATGGCGCCGCCGGGCGCCGATGACGTCGGGCCGGCCACGTATGCCGACGGCTCCTCTGCCGCTTAGGATGGGGCACTGGCGGCGGGCGGCCTGACAGTCCGTAGAAACGCCGTTCCCTGCGCCGAACCGGGGGGCTTGATGTCGCTGCTGCAGAAGCTCCTGATACCGCCGATCCTCATGACGGCGGTGTTCGTGGCGATATTTGCCTATCTCTACCGTACGGGAGAGGCAAATATTAGAACCATGCAGGGCGAGCTGCACGAGTTCTCGCGCACGGCTAGGCAAGTTCATCAGAGCGGCATTGAAAACCTGATGCATGTTATTGAAGCAATGATCGAGGATCCATTAATTACGCTAGACATATCAACCATGAATTCAACGCTGGTGAGCTTAAAGAGGTACCCCGCTGTTCAGTCTGCCTTTCTCATGGACGCGAACGAGCGCATACTAGCAGACGGCACGCCTAGCATCGAGTTGGAACAGTTGGGACAGCCGCTTCCGGCGGATGCCCGTTTTGCTATTCCGGTCGATCGGTCGACTGTTCAAAGTGATAGGGGTAGCTTCATCTACTCCCACGTGTTCGAAAGCCAAGGAGCGAAGATAGGCAGACTACAACTACTTTTTTCGCTGCATGATGTCGAGACGCTGGAGCGCACCCTCCACGATCGGGCCGCCGCCGTGGCTGAAAGAGGTCGATCGGAAAACATGAGACTGGTTGTGACCGCAACCGCGATCATCGTGGTCGTTCTTGGTGTGGCGATACTGGCGATACGTCGTACCGATCAACGCTTGGGTGAGCTGACGGAGGGGGCACACTTGGTGTCGACGGGCGTCTTGGATCACAAGGTACCCGTCACGTCGAACGACGAACTCGGCGAGCTTGCTAAAATGTTCAACAGAATGACGGCGGACCTGAAGGGATCGTTCGATACGATCTCCGAGCGGACCACCGAGGCCGTGGTGGCCCGTGACGAGGCGCTCCAGGCCAACATGGCCAAGTCGAACTTCCTGGCCAGCATGAGCCACGAGCTGCGGACACCCCTGAATGCCATCATAGGCTACAGCGAGATGCTCCTCGAGGAGGCGGAGGACCTTGGCCAGCCCGAGCTTAAGCCTGACCTTGAAAAGATCCGCGGCGCGGGCAAGCACCTGCTCGGCCTGATCAACGACATCCTCGACCTGTCGAAGATCGAGGCCGGCAAGATGGACCTGTTCGTCGAGGAGTTCGACGTCGCCGCCGTGCTC
>DATHAU010000664.1:0-7636 GCA_035296545.1 Microvirga sp. | reverse complement strand
GGGACTAGCGGGCGGGGAGCTTCTCGGCAGGAAGGTCTACGCCTCCCTGGCGGAGGTGCCCGTTCCCATCGACATGGTGGAGATCTTCCGCAACTCGGAGGCCGCCGGACCGATCACGGACGAAGCCCTGGCCCTCGACCCGCTGCCCCAGGTCCTGTGGATGCAGCTCTCCGTCAGGAACGACGAGGCGGCCGCCAGGGCAGAGGCAAAGGGCCTGAAGGTGGTGATGGACCGCTGCCCGAAGATCGAGTTCGGGCGGCTCTCGGGGGAAATCTCCTGGCAGGGAGTGAACTCGCGAATGCTGAGTTCGAAGAAGCCTGTCCTGTCCGGCAAGGGCTTCCAGAAACTGAGCCTCAACCGTCCCGGCTAGCCTCCTTGACGGCCGAACGGATCGTTCGTTAAATAGAACGACCCGTTTCCCGACAGAAGGCTCCCGCCATGACCGACCGCTTGCCAGGTTTCAACACCCTCGCCATTCATGCGGGAGCGTCCCCCGACCCCGCCACCGGCGCCCGCGCCACGCCGATCTACCAGACTACCTCCTTCGTGTTCGACGACGTGGACCACGCGGCCTCCCTGTTCGGCCTGCAGGCCTTCGGCAACATCTATTCCCGCATCGGCAACCCCACCTGCGCGGTCCTGGAAGAGCGCGTCGCCGCGCTCGAAGGCGGCACGGCCGCTCTCGCCGTAGCCTCCGGCCACGCGGCGGAGTTCCTGGTGTTCCACACCCTGCTCCAGCCCGGCGACGAGTTCATCGCGGCCAAGAAGCTCTACGGCGGCTCCATCAACCAGTTCAACCACGCCTACAAGAACTTCGGCTGGAACGTGGTGTGGGCGGATTCCGACGATCCTTCGAGCTTCGAGGCCGCCGTCACCCCCAGGACCAAGGCGATCTTCGTCGAGTCCATCGCCAATCCGGGCGGCGTGATCGTGGACATCGAGGCCCTGTCGGCCATCGCCAAGCGGCACCGCATCCCCCTCATCGTCGACAACACCATGGCGTCCCCCTACCTGATCAGGCCCTTCGAGCACGGGGCCGACATCATCGTCCACTCGGCTACCAAGTTCCTCGGGGGCCACGGCAACTCCGTCGGGGGCGTGATCGTGGACGGGGGCTCGTTCAACTTTGCCGGCGACGACCGCTATCCCATGCTGTCCAAGCCGCGGCCCGAATACGGCGGCATGGTGCTGGGCGAGACCTTCGGCAATTTCGGCTTCGCCATCGCGTGCCGGGTGCTGGGCCTGCGCGACCTCGGCCCCGCGCTCTCGCCCTTCAACGCCTTCCTGATCCTGAACGGCATCGAGACCCTGCCCCTGCGGATGCAGCGCCATTCGGACAATGCGCTCGCCGTGTCCGAGCATCTGGCGGGGCACGGCAAGGTGTCCTGGGTCAGCTATCCGGGCCTGCGCTCCGACCGCTACCACAACCTAGCCAAGCGCTATTGCCCCAAGGGCGCGGGGGCCGTGTTCACCTTCGGCCTGAAGGGCGGCTACGAGGCGGGCGTGAAGCTGGTCTCGAACCTCAAGCTGTTCTCGCACCTGGCCAACATCGGCGACACCCGCTCCCTGGTGATCCACCCGGCCTCCACGACCCATCGCCAGCTCACCGACGAGCAGAGAGCCCAGGCCGGTGCCGGCTCCGAGGTGGTGCGCCTGTCCATCGGCCTCGAGAACACGGAAGACCTGATCGACGATCTCGACCAGGCCCTGGAAGCGGCCTGAGCCGCCGCAGGGTACCCAAAGGAAAGGGCGGCCTGGGCCGCCCTTTTTCATGCCTGCAAGGATGTCCGGGCTCTAAGCCGCGCGGGAGGACTTCTTGTAGGAATTATGGATGGCGTTCAGGGAGCGTTCGAGCGCCGTCCAGAGGCGCTGCATCTCCTCCGCGCCGCTGGAGCCGGGCTGGTATTCCATGGCCCCCTCGCCGGACGCGAGAGACAGGGACAGTTCGGGCCGGTGGGTGATCTGGCCGGACCAGACCGGCACCTTCAGGGCGTTCAGGGCGCCGCGCGCATCCGCCACCACAGGGGTCTCCGCGTCGCCGCGCTTGGCCGGGGCGGCGTTGATGACCGCGGCATAGGGCTTGCGCAGCTCGCGGGCGAGCTGGACCGTGTCCTGAAGCGCCGCGATGTCGAACAGGTTGGGCCGGGTGGGGATGATCACCAGCGTCGCCTGCCTGATCGCCTCGGCCACGATGGCGGACTTGTTGGGCGGCGTGTCCACGAGAACCCACTCGTAGCCCTCGCGCTTGGCGTCCTTGATGGCCTCGGCCAGATTGCGCACGTTGTGCCTGAGGCCCAGATGCTCCTCGCGGCGGATCCTGTGCCACAGGGAAAGCGACCCCTGCGGATCGTTGTCGATCAGCAAGGTGCGGCGCGAAGGGTTGGCGATGAAGCTTGCAAGGTGAGCAGCGAGCGTGCTCTTGCCGGAGCCACCCTTTCGCGAAGCAAAGACCAGCACATTCATGCCTGACTCCTCCAATAAGTCTGTTTCTCTAGCTTGGCAGAGAGGGTCAATCCTCTCCTGAGATTGTTTCCCTGTAGCAGAACAAGACCTGATTTCCTAATTCCGCTTGCCAGCACTCTGTGCAAATCCCCTGCCGATGGCAATAAGGACGAAAGGGAGTTTTCAGGCCACCGCCCCGCCCGTCTCTCCGGGGAACTGCGCCGGATCTCCCGGCGCAAACCGCATCTATCTCCAATGATTTGCCTCTAATCATTTATGATTAAACGCAGAAACGGCGGAAGCCGAAGGGCATCCTCAAGCGTCGGGCCGCTCGCGTCCCCGGCAGGGACAAGGATGAGCCCCCGGCTCCAAGCCGTTGCCCCGCTTGCGGTTTGCGGCACCGATACGGGCATGGCGGACTCCACTGGAGGCGGTTCCGAGTTCCGCCTTTGCGGCCGTAAAGGCGCATAGGTACCGATTCCCCCGCCGGGGAACCCCGCACCCGACGTGGCCGTTAAGCCCGCAACCTCACAAATTTCAGGAGCGAACTTCCATGTCGAAGAAATTTCTCATTGCGGGCGCCGTTCTGGCTGCTCTGATTCCGGCCGGCGCCTTTGCGCAATCCTCGGGCGGCGCTGCGGCAGGCGCGGCGACCGGCGCGGCCGGCGGCGCCATCGTGGGCGGCCCGGTGGGCGCGGCCATCGGCGGCGTGACGGGCGCGATCGTCGGCGGCCTCGCCGGCGAGCAGCAGCCGCGCTTCCAGCAGTATGTGGTGCAGCAGAACGTGCCGTCCTACCGCTACACGGAAGAGGTCCGCGTCGGCGCGACCCTGCCGTCCTCGGGCGTCACCTACTATGAGGTTCCGGCCGAATACGGCGTGAAGGGCTATCGCTACACCGTGGTGAACGAGACCCCGGTTCTGGTGGATCCCGGCACCCGCCGCATCGTTCAGATCGTCCGCTGATCGCCTGCGACAGGGCTGAAAATCGGGGCGGCCTCCTGGAGGCCGCCCTTTTCTTTTGACGCCTGCTGGAGGCGACTCAGGCGGGCGTGCGCGACGGCCATGGCCAGCACCGCCATGGCGAGGACCTGGTGCGCCAGCCCCGCCCAGAGCGGCACCGCAAGCAGCAGGGTCACGATGCCGAGGGCCATCTGGGCCACGGTCAGGCCGGCGAGCGCTCTGGCCCGGCGGGCAGCCTGCAAGGCCGCCCCTGTCCGGCTCAGGCTCCAGGCATGCCACAGGGCGAAGGCCACGACCGCATAGGCCGCCATCCGGTGGTTGAACTGCACCAGCACCACGTTGTCGACGAAGTTCTCGATCCAGGGCCGCACCACGAAAAGCGCCGAAGCCGGTGGGACGAACGCTCCGTCCATGAGCGGCCAGGTGTTGTACGTGAGCCCCGCCTTGGAGCCGGCCACCAGCCCGCCCAGGGCGATCTGCAGGAGGATGAGGGCGGCGAGAACCCGGGGAGCATGGCTGCCGATGCTCTTTTCCCGCCAGGCGTCCGAGCGCTCCTTCAGGCCGGCCGCCACCCAGACGAGACAGGCCAGGATGATGCTGGCGATCGTCAGGTGCAGGGTGAGCTTGATCGGGGCGACCGCGGTCATGCCGGGCTCGAGGCCCGAGGCCACCATGATCCATCCGACCGTCGCCTGGAGACCGCCCAGGGCGCCGATGGCAAGCAGGGTCAGGGCCAGCCTGCCCCTGACGATCCCCCGCGCCCAGAACCAGACCAGGGGCAGGAAGAAGACGAGGCCGAGCAGGCGGCCGAGCTGCCGGTGCCCCCATTCCCAGCCGTAGATGACCTTGAACTCGGACAGGGTCATGCCCTTGTTCACGAGCTCGTACTGGGAGATCTGCCGGTACTTCTCGAACTCGGCCATCCAGGCCTGTTCGGTCAGAGGCGGAATGGCCCCTGTGACCGGCTTCCACTCGGTGATGGAAAGGCCGGAGCCAGTCAGGCGGGTGGCTCCGCCGACGGCCACCATGAGGACCACCAGGGCGGCGAGAACGTAAAGCCAGGTGCGGACGGCGGACAGGGTTCGGGTCTGGGGAAGGCGCGCCAGCGGCATGCCCTCGGGGGAGGCTGCGACAGCCATGCTCACTCTCGTGATGATTGGGGGCTTGAACCCAGGATATGGCCTGTCACATAGAGGGAGCGGCCTCCCCGGGCAACCGATGCCGGTGACGCACCACGATCGCCAGAAGGCGTTTCAAGAAGGATCCGATATGAGCACCCGCACGCGCAAGCTGGTCGGAACGGTGGTGATGGTGGTCTTCATCTTCACCTACGCGCTGTTCGCCATGGCCGTGGCCGAGGGCCGGATCACGAGCGCGCCGAAGCCGATCCAGACGGTCGCCTATGTGGTTCTCGGCCTGCTCTGGGTGCTGCCGATGATGCCGCTGATCCGCTGGATGGCCAAGCCCGACAAGCCGTAAGCCGGCGCGGCGCGCCGGCCTGGACCTTTCGCCGATCCCGGGAAAGGCGAGGCCTGCTTCCCGAAAGGGAAGGCGGGCTCTAGCCGCCCCCGATCCCTTCCATGATCTTGCCGGTGCCGCCGCAGTTCTGGCACGAGGCGGCGCCGACGCGCCCGCTGCCCTTGCAGTCGGGGCACACGTTCTCGCCCACGCCCGGCGTTCCGGCTTCTCCCTGATCCCCCGGGTTCAGCTTCGGCTGGTCGGAGGCAGCTTGATCGGTGGGTGTCTTGTTCATGGCTGAGCTCGCTGAGGACCTGCGGGTCAACGCGGCAGCGGAATCAGGGTTTCGCCACGCCTGGAAAAGAAAAAGCCCGCTCGGAGGCGGGCTTCTCCGGGCGCGTCAGTGGCAGGTTCTGCGGGTGCGCCGCTCCCAGCCCCAGCCGGGAACCCATTCGCTGTAGCGCTCGGTCGTGCAGCGCTCCACGTAGACCGGCGGCGGCGGCCGGTAATAGACCGGCTCGGATTCCACATAGACCCGGCGCGGCGGAGGAGCCACGTAGATCGGAGCCGGGGCCGCATAGACAGGGGCCTGGGAGGCCGCGATGGCGCCGCCCACCGCCAGACCTCCCAGGACGCCGATGGCCGCAGCCGCGCCGGGAGACAGGCGATCACGCGCCGCAGCCGGTTGGGCGGCGGCCAGACCGGCCACCAGCGCCAGAGCGGCGGCCGTGCCGGGAACGAAACGGAAGATCTTCATGATCAGCACCTAATGTCAGGAGGAGGTTACAGCTCTCCCCTTCTCGTGGAGATATACCGTTGGATTTCTCTCCAGAACCTGAACGAATGATGGCGGAGCCCCGTCTTCGTCGGCGATGGTAACCGGGCCGTTAAGAGGCAGCCGCGATGTCCTGTGCTCTATGTCACATTGCAAGCTTGGCCGCCGGGGTTATATTGCTGCGGTCACCTGCTTGAACCGAAGTTCCCCAGCTTCAACAACATGGAGTTCGAAATGCGCAAGTTCGTTGCAGCCCTTGTCGGCGTGGCGACCCTCGCCACCGCGTTGCCGGCGGGCGCAGGCTCCCTCCAGAGCCGGCCCGCGCCGGATCTCCAGAATGTGTATCCCGGCGAGAGCTACTCGCAATACTACTACCGCCGCGGCTCCTATTACGGCCCACGCTACTATCATGGCCCCCGGTACTATCGCGGCGGCGGTGGCGGGGCGGTCGCAGCGGGCGTCGTGGGCCTTGCGGCCGGAGCCCTCATCGCGGGCGCCATCGCAAGCCAGGCCCAGGCCGCGCCCCCTCCGCCTCCCGGCGTGGTGAGCCCGTCGGTCGCCGCCTATTGCGCCCGCAAGTACCGCTCCTACGACCCCGCCTCGGGCACCTTCCTGGCCCATGACGGGATGCGCTACGTCTGCACCTATCCGTAAATTTCGTCACCCGCTCCACGACCGCCCGACCCGCTGCAGGGCCTGCAGCGGGTTTCGTCGTCCGGCGGCCCGCCGACAGGGGTGGAGCCTTTACCCGGCAGGGCCGCGCGTTAGAACCTCAGCAGGCGCCCGTCTCCTCGAAACCAAGGACATCCCGATGGCTCAGCCCCCGGACAGCAGCGGAACGATCGTTCCTCCCAACGAGGCGGCCATCGTGACGGCCAGCAACATGACCGAGCTGGAGCTGGTCCTGCCGGATCTCGGCGACGAGGACCTGCCGGAGATCGCCATCTTCCTGGTGGCCTGCGCCATGCGCTTCCACAGCGATCCGAGCTTCGTCCAGGAACAGCTCGAATGGCTCGTCAGGATGCACGACACGGAGGTTGACGAGGGCATGAAGCCGGATCAACTCAACTCCGCCAACGACGACTAGCACCCGAGCGCCTCAATCCAGGAACGTGACCGGCGTTCCCTTCTTGACCATCCTGGCCAGTTCCTCCGCGTCCCAGTTGGTCAGCCGCGCGCAGCCGTGCGAATAGGCCTTGCCCACCGTGTCCGGCTCCGGCGAGCCGTGGATGCCGAAGGATTCCACCGACAGATCGATCCAGACGGTGCCGACCGGATTGTTCGGCCCGGGCTTGATCTGGAACTTCTCCTTGGCCTTCACGCCCTTGAAGGCATAATCCGGGTTGTAGGTGTAGTCGGGGTTTCGCACGACGGCCTGCACCGTATAGGTGCCCGTCGGGGCGGGCTTGTCCTTGCTGCCGATGGACGCCGGATAGACCGCCAGGGTCGATCCGTCCTCGGCCAGGGCCCGCAGCACGCGCTCCTTCTTGGCGATCTCGATCCTGGCGGCCTTGCCCGGATCCGCCGCAGCGGCCGGGCCCGCCACGTTGGCCACGAGGATGGACGCGCCCGCCTTGTCCAAGCGCTTGCCCGGGTTCAGGGCCTTCAGCAGGTCCAGGTCCATGTGGAATTTCTCGGCCAGGAGTTCCTCGGGACCTGAGTATGCGAGCCGGGCGAGATCGGCCTTGGCTTCCATCTTGTCCGGTATCTTGGCGAAAGGTCCTTTCACGTCGTCCCCGGCGATCTTGTATTCGACGAGGACCGGATCGGGCGAGACCTCGTTCAGCTTCGCCCAGACCTCCTCGTCGAGCACGCCGTCCGCGTTGAGGCCTCTCGCCTTCTCGAAGGCCTTGAGGGCGTTCCTCACGTTGTCTCCGTCATGCCCGTCGATGACGCCGGGCGAGAAGCGGGCCCGGTCGAGCAGAACCTGCGCCTTGATGAAAGTCGCGTTGACGCCCTTTTCATCCCTGGCCGCGAGATCGGCCCCGTTGACCGCCTCG
>DATHAU010000663.1:0-5284 GCA_035296545.1 Microvirga sp. | reverse complement strand
CTCTCACCTAGCCGCACCACCCCCACCCCTTACCCCTCCCCGCAAGGGGAGGGGAAATGGCGCCGCCTTCCCCGGTATGTCGAGAGCGTCAGCCCCTCTCCGCGATTGCGTCCGTCAGGGCCACAATCCGGCGCGCCATCTCCGCGTGCAGGCGCTCGACCATGCGGCCGTCCAGGCTGATGGCGCCCCGGGCCCGGTTCTCTGGCCGCTCGAAGGCCGCCAGGATGGCGCGGGCGTTCTCCACCTCCTGCGCGGACGGCGCGAAGATGTCGTTCGCCGCCGCGATCTGGCCCGGATGGATCAGGGTCTTGCCGTCGAAGCCGCAATCCCGGCCCTGCTCGCACTCGGCCCGGAATCCGGCCTCGTCCGACAGGCCGTTGTAGACCCCGTCGAGGATGTCGATGCCCGACGAGCGCGCCGCCACAAGGGCGGTCATCAGCCAGGGGAGCAGCGCCGCCCGTCCGGGCAGGAGGCGGGCGCGGGTGTCCTTGGCGAGATCGTTGACGCCCATGACCAAGCAGGAGAGCCGGGTGTCCACGTCATGGGCCGCGCCGGCGATGGACCGGGCCTCCAGGATCGCCTGCGGGGTCTCGATCATGGCCCAGACCCGGGTGCGCTCCGCCGCGCCGAGCCGGCGCAGGCGCAGGCCCACCGCCGCCAGGGCTTCCGCCGACGAGACCTTCGGCACCAGGATCGCGTCGGGCGCGGCGGCGGCGGCCGCCGCAAGGTCCGCCTCGCCCCAGGGGGTGTCGAGCCCGTTGATGCGGATCGCCAGCTCCCGCCCGCCATAGCCGCCCCCCGACACGGCGGCGCAGGCCTGGCCCCGGGCCGCCGCCTTGAGGTCGGGCGCCACCGAGTCCTCGAGGTCGAGGATGAGCGCATCGGCGGGCAGCGTTTTGGCCTTCTCCAGGGCGCGGGCGTTGGAGCCGGGCATGTAGAGGGCGCTGCGGCGGGGGCGGATCACGGTCATGGCGTTTCCTTCCAGGGCTGACCGGTCTTAAGCCCGCGGCTGGATCGCGCAAAGGGCGGCGCCGGGCGTAAGGCTTGACCTCCGGTCCCGATGTGGCGAGAGGTGATGAACGCATCACTCTTCTGTCCGGCCGCCACTCCCCTTCGCCCGTCCCGGACCCCGAGCAGGTCAACCATGCCCATCACCCGCGCCGAGATCGAAGCGGCCCATGCCCGCATCGCCCCTCGCATCCGCCGCACCCCGGTCTGGACGCTCCCAGGGGCGTTCGGGCACCAGGGGCCAGTCAGCCTGAAGCTGGAGTTCCTGCAGCACGCGGGCTCGTTCAAGACCCGCGGGGCCTTCAACACGCTCCTGTCGCGGCCCGTCCCGGGGGCCGGGGTGGCGGCGGCCTCCGGGGGCAACCATGGCGCGGCGGTGGCCTATGCGGCGCGGGAGCTCGGCCTTCGGGCCCGCATCTTCGTGCCCGAGATCTCCAGCCCCGCCAAGGTGGCGGTCATCCGCTCCCATGGGGCCGAGGTGGTGATCGGCGGCGCGCGCTATGCGGATGCGCAAGCCGCCTGCGATCTCCACGTGGCCGAAACCGGCGCCCTGCGCATCCACCCCTTCGACGCCGGGCCCACCATCGCCGGCCAGGGCACCGTGGGGCTCGAATGGGAGCAGGACGGCCCCGCCCTCGACACGGTCCTGGTGGCGGTGGGCGGCGGCGGCCTCATCAGCGGGATCGGCAGCTGGTGGGCCGGCCGGGTGAAGGTGGTGGGCGTGGAGCCCGAGGGCTCGCGGGCCCTCCATGCGGCGCTGGAGGCTGGAGGCCCCGTGGACGTGGAGGTGGATTCGGTTGCGGCCGATTCGCTGGGCGCCCGCAACACGGGGGAACTGGTCCATTCCATCTGCAGGGAGGCGGTGGATCACGTGGCGCTCGTGGCCGACGGGGCCATCCGCGACGCGCAGGCGCTGCTCTGGCGCGACTGCCGCCTGGCCGCGGAGCCCGGCGGCGCGGCGGCCCTGGCGGCGCTGATCTCAGGGGCCTATAAGCCCCGCTCGGGCGAGCGGGTCGGCGTGCTCCTGTGCGGGGCGAATGTCGAACTCAACCGCCTGGCCGAACTCGTTCATCCATGAAGGGACAACGACCCATGTTTCCGCACCGCCTGACAGACGGCTACCGCGCCTTCCTCGACGACCGCTTCCCCCGCGAAAGGAACCGCTTCGAAGCCCTGGCGCAAAAGGGCCAGTCCCCGGAGGTCATGGTGGTGGGCTGCTGCGACAGCCGGGTTTCGCCGGAGGTGATCTTCGACGCCAGTCCGGGCGAGCTGTTCGTGGTGCGCAACGTGGCGAACCTGGTGCCGCCCTATGAGACGGGCGGCGATTATCACGGCACCTCGGCGGCGCTCGAATTCGCCGTGCAGGCCCTGCGGGTCAAGCACATCGTGGTGCTCGGCCATGCCCGCTGCGGCGGCGTGCGGGCCTTCGCCGACGAGACGGCTCCCCTGTCGCCGGGCGATTTCATCGGCCGCTGGATGACCCTGATCGGCCCCGCCGCCGAGCGGATCGGCCCGCCCCGGGGGGACCTGGAGGCGTACCTGCCGCGGCTCGAACTGGCCGCCATCGAGAACAGCCTCAAGAACCTGATGACGTTCCCTTGCGTGCGCATCCTCGTGGAGCGCGGCAAGCTGCATCTCCACGGCGCCTATTTCGGCGTGGCCTCGGGGGTGCTGCTGGTGCGCGACCCCGAGACGGGAGAGTTCAGGCCGGCGGTGGAGGACATGCCGGAGCGGATCTCCCGGTTCAGCGCCCGCGATGCGGGCCCGCTCTAGGGGCCCGGCCGGTCCGCCTTGCGGGTAAATTGTCCGGCCCGGTTTCCATATATTAACCAAATTCCCTGCACATTCGGGGGCATGACACGTTTTCTTGCCCCCACGCTTCTCGCCCTCACCCTTCTGGCGGCCGCCACGCCGGCCCCGGCCCAGGGAGATTTCCGCTCCTGCCTGTCGGGCCTGCGCGGCCAGGCGGCCGCCCGGGGCATCTCGGCCCAGGCCTTCGACGCGGCGACCCGCGGCGTCGAGCCCGACCTGTCGATCCTCGACCTCATGAACAACCAGCCGGAGTTCAAGACGCCGATCTGGGATTATCTCGCCGCCCTCGTGGACGACGAGCGGGTGCAGGACGGCAAAACCGCCATGGGCCGATGGGGCCAGGCCCTGGCCGCGGCGGAGGCCCGCTTCGGCGTCGACCGCCATGCCATCGCGGGCGTGTGGGGCGTGGAATCCAATTTCGGCAAGGACATCGGGGGGCGGCCCCTGGTGCAGTCGCTCTCGACGCTCGCCTGCTACGGGCCGCGGCGGCGCGACTACTTCACCGGCGAGCTCATGGCCACCCTCAAGATCGTGCAGGACGGGGACATGGACGCCTCCGTTCTGCGCGGCTCCTGGGCCGGGGCCTTCGGCCATACCCAGTTCATGCCCTCCACTTTCCAGCGCCTCGCGGTCGACGGGGACGGGGACGGACGCCGGGACATCATGGCCTCCGTGCCCGACGCGGTCCACTCCACGGCGAACTTCCTCAAGAAGGCCGGCTGGGTGAACGGCCTGCCCTGGGGCTACGAGGTGCGCCTGCCGGACAACTTCAATGCGGGCCTGGCCGGGCGCAAGGCCAAGCGCGCCCTCTCGTCCTGGGCCGCCATGGGCGTGACCCGAATCGACGGGCGCCCGCTCCAGGGCGATTACCAGGCCGGCATCATCATCCCGGCGGGGGTGAACGGCCCGGCCTTCATCGTCACCAGGAACTTCGACGCGGTCTATTCCTACAACGCCGCCGAATCCTACGGCCTTGCCATCGCGCTGCTGGGCGACCGGCTCAAGGGCCTGCCCGGCATCCGCGCCGCCTGGCCTACGGACGATCCGCCCCTGTCCCGCGCCCAGCGCCGGGAATTGCAGCAGCTTCTCACCTCCCGCGGCTACGACGTGGGCGAGCCGGACGGCCGCATCGGCTCCAAGACCCGGGAAGCCATCAAGGACGTGGAGCGCCGCATCGGCCTGGAGCCGCGCGGACGGCCCGGCGGCAAGGTGCTGGAAGCCCTGCGGGGATAAGGCCCGCATCGCCTTGAAGAGCCCTTGTGCGGGCCGGGATCCTATATGATGTTACGGCCATGCTGCCCGAACCCCTGCGAACCTGCCTTGTCCCGTCGCAACGACGCCGGAACGCCGCTTTTTCCGTCCTGGGTTTCCTTCTCCTGGGATTTCTCCTAGCCCTGCCGGCCCGGGCTCAGGACGCCTTTTCCGGAACATGGCGCATCGTCGCCTCGGAGGCCGCCCCCTGGGCGGGCGAAACCTCGCCGCCGGACCGCAAGGCCATGAAGGCCCTCAAGGGCAAGACCTTTGCCTTCACAGCCTCCAAGGTGTCGGGTCCCGCCTCCCTCGGCTGCTCCAGGCCGCGCTACGAAATCCGCGAGCTTCCGCCGGAGGGCCTGTTTCAGGGCGTCCTCGCGGCCCCGCCTCCCCCGGCCAAGCCGCCCGCGAGCGCCGAGGAGGCGGCCCGTCGCCTGGGCATGACCTCCGCCACGGTCCCGACCCTCAGCGTCGGCTGCTCGGGGATCGAGTTTCACCTGATCGGCCCGAACGAAGGCCTGTTCGCCCTCAACAACGTGGTCTACCGGATGCGCAGGTAATCCCGGCATCGACCCGAAGGCTCCCTGCATCTTCCCGGCGCGGCGGTTGCAGCAGGCGCGGTTTGGGGTTTAGCTGCCCCATGCGCATCGCCATCCTGACCGACATCCACGGCAATCGCGAGGCCCTGTCGGCCTGCCTGGCCCATGCGCGCCTGCTCGGGGTCGACCGCCTGATCTTCCTCGGGGATTACGTGGGCTACGGCGCCGATCCGGCTTGGGCCGTGGAGACCGTGGCGGCGCTGGTGGCCGAAGGAGCGGTGGCCCTGCTCGGGAACCACGACGCCGCCATCGACGGCTCCGATGCGGATATGAACAGCCTCGCCCAGGCGGCGATCCGCTGGACCCGCGGCCAGCTCTCGGCGGAGCACCGCGCCTTCCTGTCCGGCCTGCCCCTGATCCACGAGGAGGGGAACGTCCTCTACGCGCATGCCAACGGCTACGATCCGGGCGGCTGGGACTACATGGCGGGCCCCATGGACGCGGTGCGGCACTTCACCCATGTGCAGGCCCCTATCACCTTCTGCGGGCATGTGCACGTGCCCATGCTCTACCACATGAGCACCGCCGCCAAGGTGGGGGCCTTCGCGCCCGTGGCCCACAACGACATCCCGCTCCTTCCCACCCGCGCCTGGCTGGCGGTGATCGGCGCGGTG
>DATHAU010000662.1:0-3901 GCA_035296545.1 Microvirga sp. | reverse complement strand
CTCCAGGGTGTATCGGGCCTCGAGGCGCGCCCGCACGGCGGACAGGGGCAGGAACTGGTCGATGCGCTGCCCGTCGATCTCGCCCAAGGGCATGACCTCGATGAGGGTCAGCTCCATGCCCCGGCCGTGCGCCCATGCGAGAAGCGCCTCGATCTCGTCCTCGTTCACGTCCTTCAGGGCGACCGCGTTGATCTTGACCTTGAGCCCTGCGGCCTGGGCCGCATCGAGGCCCTCCATCACCCTGGCCAGGTCGCCCCAGCGGGTGATGCGGCGGAACTTGTCCGGATCGAGGGTGTCGATGGACACGTTGATGCGCCTCACGCCGCAGGCGGCCAGATCCGCCGCATGGCGGGCAAGCTGCGAACCGTTGGTGGTGACGGTCAGCTCGTCGAGGGCGCCAGAGGACAGGTGGCGCGAGAGGGAGCGGAACAGGGTCATGATGTCCCGCCTGACCAGGGGCTCGCCGCCGGTGATGCGCAGCTTTCTCACCCCCCGGCCCACGAAGGCCGAGCAGATGCGGTCGAGCTCTTCCAGGGTGAGCAGGTCGCGCTTGGGCAGGAAAGCCATGTCCTCGGACATGCAGTAGACGCAGCGGAAGTCGCAGCGGTCCGTCACCGACACGCGCAGATAGGAGATCGCCCGGCCGAAGGGGTCCACGAGGGACCGGCCGGGAAGGGGCGTGTCGATCTGAGCCGGGAGGGCTCCCATGACGGAGAAATCCTTGTTCGCGCTGGGCTGCCTATCATCTAATGATCCAGGAGGTAATTTGAAACCTGCAATCGTGGAAGAGGGGCGCGCCATGACATCCGAGCGCTGGCCGACGGAACTCCGGCTTGCCAGGGACAGGCGCAGCCTGCGCATCGCCTTCGACGACGGCTCGGCCTTCGACCTGCCGGCCGAGTATCTGCGGGTGTCGAGCCCGTCGGCGGAGGTCCAGGGGCACAGCCCCGCCGAGCGAAAGACCGTGCCGGGCAAGCGGGACGTGGAGATCGTCGCCGTGGAGCCCGTGGGCAACTACGCGGTGAAGCTCGTCTTCGACGACAGGCACGACACGGGGATCTATGGCTGGGCTTATCTCCATCGGCTCGGGGCCGAGCGGCAGGAGAAATGGCAGGCCTATCTCGACGATCTGGCCGCCAAGGGCCTGTCCCGGGACGGGCTGCGCCGTTAAGGCCGGTCCCCATGAGAAAAGGCCGGCGTGAAGCCGGCCTCGGTTCCATTCCCTGGCGGCCAGGTCCGCAACCCGGTCAGCGCTGGACGATGACCCGCGCGCCGACCCTGGCGCGGCTGTAGAGGTCCGTCACGTCCTCGTTGGTCATGCGGATGCAGCCCGAGGACACGGCCTCGCCGATGGTCTCCGGCTCGTTGGAGCCATGGATGCGGTAGATCGTGCTGCCGATGTAGAGGGCGCGGGCGCCGAGCGGGTTGTCCGGCCCGCCCTTCATGTAGCGGGGCAGGTCGGGGCGGCGCTTCAGCATGGCGGCCGGGGGACGCCAATCAGGCCATTCGCGCTTCATGGTGACGGAATGGGTGCCCGCCCAGGTGAAGCCCGGACGACCGACGCCGACGCCGTAGCGGACGGCCTGGCCGTTGCCGAGCACGAAATACAGGCGGCGCTCGCTGGTCGACACGATGATGGTGCCGGGAGCATGGCCGCCGTTGAAGGAGACGATCTCGCGATGCGTCGGCGCCGCCTGCGCCTTGAAGGGGTCCTGGACAGGGTAAAGCGGCTGGCGGGTGAGGGGATCGATGGCGGTGAAGGCCTCGGCCGGCGTCGCAACGGCGACGAAAGCAACGGCGAGCCCGGAAAGAGCAGCGCGAGTAAATCTCATAATTGCCTCGAAATGAACACGGTTGATGCCGGGTTTCGTCATTGCTAAACGCAAACAGCCCCGCTTCGGATCCATCGCTTATCAGGATTCCGCAGGAAAGTTCTAGTGTCGGGCCGCCACATTTTCGCCGCGTCGTAAGCGGCGGGTTAAAGCCAAGGCGCCACAATTGCAGGCCGGAAATTGTTTGGCCGATTTGCGCTTCTTTGGCTTGACGCCAAGGGTTTGGGGCCAGTAGAAGGCCCTTGTCAGGGCGCGTAGCTCAGCGGGAGAGCATTCGCTTCACACGCGAAGGGTCACAGGTTCAATCCCTGTCGCGCCCACCATTTTCCTCTGGCGGCCAAGCTTCACATTTTCGTGTGCGCCATCCGGGGCGCCGTTGCCGGTTTGCGTCAGGCCGCCAGCGGCCTGAGGATTCGCTCCACCGCGGCGAACAACCCATCGAAGTGATCGACCACGAGGTCGGGATTGAGGTCCCGGACCGGGACGTCCGTGTAGCCGAAGGGAACGGCCACCACCGGGATGCCGGCGTTCCGGGCCGTCACGATGTCCGTGCGGGAATCGCCCACCATCACGGCCTGGGCCGGGTTCCCTCCCGCCCGCTCGATGGTCAGCAGCAGGTGGCGCGGGTCCGGCTTGAAATACGCGAAGGTGTCGCGGCCGCAATTGGCCGCGAACCGATGGCCGATCCCAAGCTCGCGCAGCAGCTTGACCGAGTGCTCCTCGACCTTGTTGGTGCACACCGCCAGGATGAAGCCTGCCGCCTCCAGCCTGTCCAGGGCGGTCCTCACTCCGGGGTAGAGCCGGGTCCGGACGCAGATGTTCTCGCCGTAATGCGCCATGAACCCGCGGAAGAGCTCGTCCAGGCGGCCCGGGGTCAGCTCCTTGCCGGCGGCCTCGAAGCCGCGCTCGATCAACGCGCGGGCGCCTGCGCCGATCATGTCGCGCGCCTTCCTGACCGGCAGGGGAGACAAGCCCTCCCGCCCCAGGATGACGTTCAGGGTTCCGACAAGGTCGCCGGCCGTGTCGGCCAGGGTTCCGTCGAGGTCGAAGACGGCGATGGGCGGGCTATCAATGGCCATGAAGGTCGGCTACCTGCTGGGGGCACGGGAATCAAGCATGGGGGATGATAAGGTGCCTATGGTTGATTCGTTCTTACCGGATGGAGTGATGAATGCGGCTGTTAGGTTCTGCGGCGGTTGTGCTGGCGGCCCTGTCCTTTGCCGGCGCGCCGGGCCCCGCCCTGGCCGCGCCTTATGATTTCGTTCCCGCCCCGCAGACCGACCTGAACCGCATCTACCGGATCGACCGGGTCACGGGGGAGGTGAGTTCCTGCCAGTATGGACTACAAGAAGGCACGATTGGGGTCACCCTGTGCTTCAGCGCCGGCGAGGGCGCCGGCGCCCAGATCCCGGGGGAATATGGCCTCGTCGCGTCCCGCCACGAGCGGGAAGGGGGCGTCTTCCGGGTCAACTACCGGACCGGCGAGATGAGCATCTGCTACGTGTTCGACGAGCGGGTGGTGTGCACGCCGCAGACGAGCCCGTCGCCTGCGGCCGCCATGATCGCGCCGCCTGCCGCCACTCCCACCGTCCGCCCGGGCACAGGAGCCTCGCCGCAGCGCCCGTGAGCCCCTTCGCCACGCCGGCCTTTTCGGCCCGGCGGCGGTGAAACCTTCTTTCTTCCCCACGCCCTCACGTGCTAGAGGCGGCCCGGCCAGACCCCTGGCGGGCCAGATCCCTGACAGGATGCAATCATCAGAGGTCATCAGTGAGCGATCATCTCAAGCGCGCCGCAGCCGAACGGGCCGCCGAGCTCGTCACCGACGGCATGAGGCTCGGCCTGGGCACCGGCTCGACCGCGGCGCATTTCGTCGCCGCCGTGGGCGAGCGGGTGCGGGGGGGCTTGAGGGTTGCCTGCGTTCCCACCTCGGAGGCGATCCGGGAGCAGGCGCAGCGCGAGGGCATTCCCTTGACCACCCTCGACGAAACCCCAGAACTCGACCTGACGGTCGACGGGGCGGACGAGGTGGACGACGACCTTCGCCTGATCAAGGGAGGCGGCGGCGCGCT
>DATHAU010000661.1:0-7062 GCA_035296545.1 Microvirga sp. | reverse complement strand
CACCTTCGTTGGGCGTTCAGATGACGTCTTCAAGTCGTCGGATTACCGCATTAGTCCATTTGAGCTCGAGAGTGTCTTGATCGAGCATGCGGCGGTTTCGGAGGCTGCCGTGGTCCCAGCACCGGACGCAATCCGGCTGTCAGTTCCGAAGGCCTATATTTCGCTCCTGCCTGGAGTTGAGCCTTCACCTGAAACGGTGTTGTCGATCTTCCAACACACCCATGCGCGTCTAGCCCCTTTCAAACGCATTCGGCAGATCGAGATTGTTCCCGAGCTGCCACGGACCGTCTCCGGCAAGATCAAACGTGGCCAACTGAGACGCCTTGAGCACGCGAACGATCGATCCAATCCGTTGCGCGGGATCGAGTACACAGAGACGGACTTTACAGAGCTTCAGACTCGACCTGTTCTCGGGGATCCTAGCTCGTCCCGGTGAGCCAATACCGGGAGAGGAGGGCTGTTCTACTGCCCAGCCCTCCTCTCCTGCGGAGCACCTGATGCTCGCGAATGTGGCGCCTTCGTCAGGCCATGTACTGCCCGCCGTTCACCGACAGGGTGGACCCGGTGATGAAGCCCGCATCTTCGGCGGCCAGGAACAGCACCGTGCGGGCGATCTCCTCGGCCTCGCCCAGTCGGCCCACCGGAATCAGCGGCAGGATCTTGGACTTCAGCACTTCCTGCGGCACCGCCTTCACCATCTCGGTGGCGATGTAGCCCGGCGCGATCACGTTGACGGTGACGCCCTTGTTGGCGTTCTCCTGCGCCAGCGCCTTGGCGAAGCCGATGACGCCCGCCTTGGCGGCGGAGTAGTTGGCCTGCCCCATCTGGCCCTTCTGGCCGTTGATGGACGAGATGATGATGATCCGGCCGAACCCGCGCTCCCGCATGCCCTCGATCAGGGGCCGGGTGCAGGTGAACATGGAATCGAGATTGGTGCGCATCACGGCGGACCACTGGTCGAAGCTCATCTTGTGGAACATGCCGTCGCGGGTGATGCCCGCGTTGTTGACCAGGATCTCCACCGGCCCGAGTTCCGACGTGATCGTCCCGATGCCCGCCTCGCAGGCGCCGGCGTCGGAAACGTCGAACTTGAAGACCGGAATGCCCGTTTCGGCCTTGAACGCGTTGGCGGCCTCGTCGTTGCCGCCGTAATTGGCGGCAACCGAGTAGCCTGCTTCCTTCAAAGCCATCGAGATCGCGGCTCCGATGCCGCGGGTGCCTCCGGTGACCAATGCGACGCGCGCCATGTCTGTCTCCTTCCCTAGGTGGTGTTCAAGCGGATCTCTGGCGGATCTCTGGCGGATCCGTTCGTTGAATCGGGACGGTCCGACGGTCGGACCGTCCCGCATCGGTGGTTCGGGGCCTGTGGCGAGGCCCGAGAGGGAACGCCCTCATGGCCCGGCCCCTTAGCGTGTTCCGTCCTCGGGCGCTCCTAGCGCTCCAGGCACATGGCGACGCCCATGCCGCCGCCGATGCACAGGGTCGCCAGGCCCTTCTTGGCGTTGCGGCGTCCCATTTCGTGCAGCAGGGTGACGAGGATGCGTCCGCCCGAGGCCCCGATGGGGTGGCCGATGGCGATGGCGCCGCCGTTGACGTTCACGATGGACGGGTCCCAGCCCATGTCCTTGTTGACCGCGAGCGCCTGGGCCGCGAAGGCCTCGTTCGCCTCCACGAGGTCGAGGTCCTGCACCTTCCAGCCGGCCTTTTCCAGGGCCTTGCGGGAGGACGGGATCGGGCCCGTTCCCATGATGGCGGGATCGACGCCGGCGGTGGCCCAGGAGGCGATGCGGGCAAGCGGCGTCAGGCCCCGGCGCTCGGCTTCCGCCTCCGTCATCAGCACCATGGCGGCCGCGCCGTCATTGATGCCCGAGGCGTTGCCGGCCGTCACCGTGCCGTCCTTGGAGAAGGCGGGCCTCAGCTTGCCCAGGGCCTCCGCGGTGGTTCCGGCGCGGATGTACTCGTCCTGGTCGACCACCACGTCGCCCTTGCGGGTCGAGATCGTGAAGGGCGCGATCTCGTCCTTGAAGCGCCCTTCCTTCTGGGCGGCCTCGGCCTTGTTCTGGGAGGCGGTGGCGAACTGGTCCTGCTCCTCGCGGGTCAATTGCCAGCGCTGGGCCACGTTCTCGGCGGTGGTGCCCATGTGGTAGCCGTTGAAGGCGTCCAGGAGGCCGTCCTTGAGCATGGTGTCCACGAGCTTGAAGTCGCCCATCTTGGTGCCGCTGCGCATATGGGCGGCATGGGGGGCGAGCGACATGGATTCCTGGCCGCCCGCCACGATGATGCCGGCGTCGCCGTTGGCGATCTGCTGCATGCCGATGGCCACCGTGCGAAGGCCGGAGCCGCAGAGCTGGTTGAGCGCCCAGGCGGTCTTTTCCTGGGGAATGCCCGCGTTCATGGCCGCCTGCCGGGCCGGGTTCTGGCCCTGGCCCGCGGTGAGGATCTGCCCGAGGATCACCTCGTCCACTTCCGATCCCTCGACCCCTGCGCGCCCGAGGGCCTCCTTGATGGCCGCCGCACCCAGGTCGTGGGCGGGGGTATTGGCGAAAGCGCCGTTGAAGGAACCGACGGCGGTGCGCGCGGCGCCGACGATGACGATGCTGTCTCGGGCCATTCCGATCTCCTGTGCTGGTCTCTGCCCAACCTTGAGGCAAATGCTGATTGTTCGATCAAAGCCCGCGGTCCGGGGAAGTCAAGCACACTATGGTCGAGGGTCGATCGATCCGACTGCTGATACTTTAGGGCTTTGACCGGGCGGGGGAAGCCTATAATCTGACATCATCTGTCAAGGCTCATGACCGGGGACGGGCGACGCCCGCGGCCCTGACGTCGTGCAGGATCATCGAGGCACCAGATCGCAATATGGCGACGGACAAACAGCCGACCGTTATCAAGAAATACGCCAACCGCCGCCTCTATCACACCGGCACATCCACCTACGTGACCCTGGAGGACTTGGCCAAGATGGTCCGGGAGGGCGAGGATTTCCTCGTCTACGACGCCAAATCGGGCGAGGACATCACCCGCTCGGTGCTGACCCAGATCATCTTCGAGCAGGAGAACAAGGAGGGGCAGAACCTTCTCCCGGTGACGGTGCTGCGCCAGCTCATCCGCTTCTACGGCGACAGCATGCAGGCCCTGGTGCCGAGCTATCTCGAATTCTCCATGAACAACCTGTCCCAGGAGCAGCAGAAGCTGCGGGACCAGATGGCCAGCGCCTTCGGGCCGACCGCCTTCCAGGCCATGGAGGAGCAGGTGCGCAAGAACATGACCTTCTTCACGGAGGCCATGCGCATGTTCTCGCCCTTTCCCCAGACCCTGGCCGGGATCACCGACGGCAGGAAGCCCGAGGGAGAGGCGGGCGAGACGGGCGATCTGGAAACCCTCAGGCGCCAGATGGCCGAGATGCAGGCCAAGCTCGACAAGCTCGCCAGCAAGTAAGCCTCAGGCGCGGGCCCGCTTCGGCGCCTGCCGAAGGGAAGGCTGCAGGGCGGGCCGGGGCTCGCCGAAGCACGCGCCCTCCAGGTAATCGACGCCCCAGGAGGCCAGCAGCCGGGCCGTGGCCTCGTCGTCCACCCATTCGGCCGCAACCGCGATGCCGAAATGGTGGGCCCTGTCGATCAGGGTCCTGACGAAGAGGCGGTCGTCGGTGGAGCGCTTGAGCGTCTGGACGAACACCCCGTCGATCTTGAGAAGATCGATGGGCAGGGTCCCGAGATGCGCAAGCGACGCGTAGCCGTTTCCGAACCCCGACAGGGCCACGGCGACCCCGAGCGCCTTCATGGCGTTGAGGCGGCCCCGGGTGGCCGCTCCCGCAAGGGCGGCCTCGTGGATGTCGACGATGAGCCGCGATTCGATGCCGGGACGGGCTCCGAGATGGGCCGCCAGCATGGGCAGCCATTCGGGATCCTGCAGGGTGGCGGGGGACACCGGCAGCAGCAGGCGCTCGCCCGGGCGCCGGACGAGATGATCCGCCGCCAGCTCCAGCATGCGCCCGTCGACCAGGAGGGCAAGGTTGGCCCCCTCCCAGGGCGGAACCGGGCCGAGGGGGAGGAGGCTCCCGTCCGGCTCGGCCAGGGCGGCGCAGGCCTGGGTCAGGGCCGGGGCGCGGCTCCCCGCATCGGCCACGGGCCGGCAGGCCAGGGTGAGGCTCCGGTCGTTGAGGGCGGCGATCCAGTCGAAGGACGCCCCGTTCAGGGCCGGTTCCCCCGCATGGCCGGGCGCATGGAGCCCTGCCGCCTCGCCGGCCGCGATGGCGCGATCCAGCCCCTTCTCGGCAAAGCGCAGCAGCTTGGCCGCCTGGAACGTGTGGTCCGGCGCGCAGGCGGCCCCGAGGCGCAGGGCGGCACGGGCCGGATGGGCTCCGACAAGCTCGGCCAGGCGCCTCATGGCGCTCCTCGCCTCGGAGGCCGGGCAGCAGGTCAGGGCGAGGGCGAAGCGGTTCGGGCCGAGCGCAGCGAAATGATCGTGGCGGCGCATCATGGGGCGAAGCATCCGGCCGATCTCCGCCGGGGCGTCCCCGCCGTCCCCCAGGGACCCGACGATGAGGGTGCAGGTCTGGGAATGGGCCAGGGCGTGGTTGATGCCGTTCTGGAGGGCGATGAGCAGGTCGGAGCGCGCCCTGACCAGGGCCGGCAGAAGGTCCCGCGCGCCCGACGCCGGGTCCAGGCGCAGGTAGCCGCGGGCGAAGGCGGGGCGGCCCCCGGCGTCGCGCTGCCAGCGGCCCGCATCCTGCACCATGATCACCCGGTCGGGCCCGAACCGCAGGGCGTAGCGGGTGTCGTAGGCGCCGCCCGGGCCAGGCCCTGCGGCGATCGCCTCGGGGCGGGAGGGCCCGATTCCCGGCTCGATCCAATGGGCGAAGGCCCGCCCGGTCCGGGGAAGGTCTTCGGGCGGAATCCCCAGCGTCCCGGTGGCGTCGGGCCCCCAGGCGAGGGCGTCCGAGACCATGTCCCAGGCATAGGTGACGCCGGCCGGGGGAGCCAGGGCCGAGCGGGAGGGTTTCGCGGCCTCGCGCTTGCGGGACGCGCCGTTGAAAATCCCCGCCCGGCCGTGCCGCTTCGTCGCCATGATACGCAAAACCCTGCAAAACATGTCGGGCGCGGGACAGGCGCGATGAAGGTTCGCCGCCCGTCCGCAACCCCAAAAGGAATGCCCGCAGGATCGGCGCTCAGGCTTAACGAAGGGTAAAAATCCCAAGGAAATCCGTGTTGTGGCCGGGTTTTCTACAGCAAGCCCCCATGGGCCGGAGCCGCCTCGCGCCCGGGAGGCGAAGGCATGGGCGCGGGGAGGCGGGGCATAAAAAAACCGGCGCTCGAGGCGCCGGTTCTTGCTGTCTCATGCGGGGCTTTTTCAGGCGTCCGACTTCACCTTGAGAACCTGACGGCCCCGGTACATGCCGGTCTTCAGGTCGATGTGGTGAGGACGGCGCAGCTCGCCGGAATCCTTGTCCTCGCTGTAGGTCGGGGCTTTCAAGGCATCGGCGGAGCGACGCATGCCGCGCCGCGAAGGCGACGTTTTTCTCTTAGGAACGGCCATTTCTCGTCTCCGGTAAATAGCGGAGCGCCCGCTCAACCGGGGAACGCTCACATCTCAATCTCGATGAGGTTGCGCCTCATACAAGGTATTCGGGCAAATATCTAGTCCCCTGTCGCCTCATGGCTTCAGGCACCCGCTGAAGGGAGCGGCCCCTCCCATGCGGGCCACGAGCTGGCCCGCCAGGGCCCGGTGGCGGGCGGTGGGACGGCCCGGATTGCGCGCGAGCGGATTGGGCAGGGCCTTGGCCAGCAGCGCCGCCTCCATGCGGGTGAGGTTGCGGGCGGATTTCCCGAAGTATTTCTGCGCGACGGCTTCGGCCCCGAACACCCCTTCGCCCCATTCGGCCATGTTGAGGTAGACTTCCATCATGCGCCGCTTCGGCCAGACCAGGTCGAGGTAGAGGGCGACCGGGATCTCCAGGCCCTTGCGGATGTAGGAGCGGCTCGGCCAGAGGAAGAGGTTCTTGGCCGCCTGCATGGGAATGGTCGAGGCCCCCCGGGACGGCCCGTCCTCGTCGGCGTCCTCCACCACCTCCCGCAGGGCGTCCCAATCCACCCCGTGATGCTCGCAGAAGCGGCTGTCCTCGGAGGCCATCACCGCAAGGGGCAGGTGGGGCGAGATGCTGTCGAGGCTCGCGTATTCGCGCGTCACGGGCTGGAAGGTGATCCAGCGGCCGAGCATCAGGGTGGAGACCGGAGGCGCGGCCCAGTACAAAAGCCCTAGCCAAAAGACCGCCGCAACCCATAAGAGGATGAGAGTGAGGCCGGCCTGGACGATGCGGCGGAGAAAACGGGCCGCCGTGAGCGGCTTGCGCGGCCGTTTCGACCGCAGCGTCCAGTTCGGCCCGGATTTTCCGGCAACGTTTTCCTCGGGCGGTGCGGCAGCACCCCCCGAATCCAGGCTCATCATGACGCCATCCACCAGCTCTTTCACGGCGCGGCTCAACGGGGCCGCGGGGCATGTCGAGGCAACCCTCCAGGCCTTGCTATCAGACAATGCCCGGCCCGGCGAGGTCGCCCGTCCGGCCCGCCTCATGCGGGCCATGCGGCATGCGGCCCTGGGCGGCGGCAAGCGCCTGCGGCCGTTCCTCACGGTCGAGGCGGCCCGCCTCCTGGGCCGGGAGGGGCAGGGCCCCCTGCGGGCGGGATGCGCGGTGGAGCTGCTGCACTGCTATTCCCTCGTCCATGACGACCTGCCCTCCATGGACGACGACGACCTGCGCCGGGGGCGTCCGACCGTGCACAAGGCCTATGACGAGGCCACCGCCATTCTGGCGGGCGACGCCCTCCAGACCCTGGCCTTCGAGGTTCTGGCCGACCCCGAGACCGACGCCGACGCGGCGGTCCGGTCCGACCTCGTGCTCGGCCTTGCCCGCGCCTCGGGCCTGGGCGGCATGGTCGGCGGGCAGATGCTCGATCTCTCGGCGGAGGGGCGCTACGGCGAGGCCGGGCTCGCCGAGGCGGACGTGAGGCGGCTCCAGATGATGAAGACCGGCGCCATCCTCACCTTCTCGGTGGAGGCGGGGGC
>DATHAU010000660.1:0-2097 GCA_035296545.1 Microvirga sp. | reverse complement strand
GGCTCCTTCGCGGAGGGCTTCGTGGCCCAGGCCCGCCAGACCTTCGAGAACATCTGCGCCATCCTGGCGGAGGGAGGCGCGGAGCCCCGGCATCTGGTGCGGCTCACATGGTACGTGGTCGACATCGAGGAATACCTGGCCCATCTGCGCGACCTGGGCCGGGCTTACCGGGAGGTGTTCGGCCCCCATTACCCCGCCATGGCGCTGGTGCAGGTGGTTCGCCTCGTGGAAAAGGCGGCCCGGTTGGAGATCGAGGCGACCGCCATCGTTCCGGACCGGACGTGAGCCATCCGCGGCTCGCGGGGCAATCCCGGGCGGGTTGCGGCGTCCGTCCCCGGGGCTGCTCGGGCCGAACCTTAACCTTCTCCCGGCATGATCGAAGAATTGTCCCAGGCCCGGCCCTTTCGCTCTTGTATTACATGCCCCGGAGACGGTGAACTGGGCTTCGATCCACCGGATGCCTCGGGCCCTTCATGCGACACCTCAACGACAACGGCTCCTCGGCTCCCCCGCAGGATGAGCGCCATGACGATGCCGGCATGTTCGAACTCGCGCCGGTTTCGCTCTGGCTCGAGGATTACAGCGGCGTGAAAGCCCTGTTCGAGCGGTGGCGTCGCAACGGCGTCGTCTCCCTGAGAGAGTATCTGCTGGAGGACGTCGGGCGCGTTCAGGAATGCTCCGACCTGATCCGGGTGATCAAGGTCAACCGCAGGACGCTGAGCCTGTTCGAGGCCGAGAGCCTGCACCACCTGGTGGCGAATCTCGGCCGGATCTTCCGCGCCGACATGTTCAAGACCCATGTGGAGGAACTGGTTCAGCTCTGGGACGGACAGGCGGAGTTCCACAGCAACACGGTGAACTACACCCTGTCGGGCAAGCGCCTCGACATTCAGCTCAAAGGGGCGATCCTTCCCGGCCATGAGAACGCCTGGGACCGGGTTCTGGTGGCCATCGAGGACGTGACGGAGCGGGAGGCGGCGCGGCGGCAACTGGCCGCCAGGGACGAATACGCCCGCGGCCTGTTCGAGCATTCGCCGGTCTCCCTGTGGGTGGAGGATTTCAGCAGCGTCAAGAACCTGCTGGACGAGGTGCGCCGCCAGGGCATCCGCGATTTCCGGGTCTTCACCGACGTGCATCCGGAATTCGTCGAGCGCTGCATGAGCGAGATCCGCGTGGTCGACGTGAACCGGCACACGCTGGACCTGTTCTCGGCTCCCGACAAGCCGACCCTGCTGCGCCGCCTCGGCGAGGTCTTCCGCGACGACATGCGGGAGAACTTCAGGGAGCAGCTCGTCGATCTCTGGCACGGCAGGACCTTCCAGCAGCGGGAGGTGGTGAACTATTCGCTGGCGGGCGACGAGCTTCATCTGCACCTGCAATTCTCGGTGCTGCCGGGGCATGAGCACGACTGGTCCCTGGTCCAGGTGGCGCTCACGGACATCACGGCCCGCAAGAAGGCGGAGGCCTATCTGGAATATCTCGGCAAGCACGACGTGCTCACCAAGCTCTACAACCGCTCCTTCTATGCGGACGAGCTGAACCGCCTGGAGCGCCGGGGGCCTTTTCCGGTCACCATCATCATCATCGACCTCAACGGCCTCAAGGTGGTCAACGACCAGCTCGGGCACGCGGCCGGGGACGACGTCCTGCGGCGGGCGGGCGAGGTGCTGGGCAAGGCCATCGACAAGCCCTGCCATGCGGCCCGCATCGGCGGCGACGAATTCGCCCTGCTGCTCCCCGGCACGGAGGAGCGCGACGGCAAGCTGGTGATGGAAAGCATCGAGAACCTGCTGGAGGTGAACAACCAGTTCTATTCCGGCCGGCCGGTCAGCTTCTCCATGGGCATGGCCACGAGCCGGCCCGGCGAGCGGCTGGAAGCCGTGGCGGGACGGGCCGATCTCCAGATGTACGAGGCAAAGCGCGCCTATTACGCGGCCGGCCGGGAGAGCGGCCGGCTGTCCTGAAAGTCTGGCTCATCAAGGCTCCTCACACCCTCGCCCTCATCCTGAGGAGCCCACGTAGTGGGTGTCCCGAAGGATGAGGGCGAGGGTGTGAGGGGCCAAGCCTTAAGGAAGCGTTCTGTCTTCAAGGGCTGAT
>DATHAU010000659.1:0-2026 GCA_035296545.1 Microvirga sp. | reverse complement strand
GAAGGCAAGGGCAAACAGTCCCGTAAGAGCAAGCCACAGAGCGGCGAAGGCCGCCCTGGCCGCCAATCCCAGACGGGAGAGGCGGGCGGCTCTTGGCGCCGCAAAGGCGAGGGCGAACAATCCCGTCAGAGCAAGCCAAAGGGCGGCGAAACCCGCCCTGAACGCCAGCCCCAGACGGGAGAGGCGGACGGCTCGCGGCGCCGCAAGGCCCAGGGCCGCGAGGAGGAGCAGCGCGATGAGAAGCCCTGGAGCGAGCATGCCCTACCGCGCGGCCACGGCCGCCGCAGCCCCCGCCATCACCGCGCCCGTCGTCCGATTGAGGATGCGGATCGCCCGGGCGCTGGTGAACAGCCGCCGGGCCCGGGCGGCGAGCGCGATATAGGCCGCAAAGACCACCCCCAGCACGCCCAAAGTGGCCGCCATCAGTTCCGCGTAGCCCAGAACCGTGATCCGGGTGAGGTCGAGCAGGGTGGGCAGGAGGGCCAGATAGAACACCATGACCTTGGGGTTGCCCAGGGTCACCGCTAGGCCGCCCAGGAAGACCCTGGCGGGGTTTTCGGATTTCCGGCTCGCCTCCACCTCCTGCGCCGCTGCCGGCGCGGTCCAGAGCTTGTAGGCGATGTAGAGGAGATAGGCCGCGCCCGCGTATTTCACCACCAGGAAGACCCCGTGGAAGGCCTGCGCCAGGGCCGCCAGGCCCACGATGGCGAAGGTCAGCCACACCACGTCGCCGATGGCGAGGCCCGCGCTGAAGGCGACCGCCCCTTGCGTGCCCCGTCCCAGCACCCGCGCCACGATGGCGGCGATGCCGGGCCCCGGGGAGGCGGCCGCGATGAACAGGGCGGTGGCGAAAACGATGAGGCCTGCGAGATCCATGATCATATACCAAGCGCCGCGAGAAGCGGCGTCGCGGTCCAGAATACAACATGAGAGGCCGCATGGGCCAGCATGGCGTGTTCCAGATTCCGGCGAGCGTAGAGCCAGCCGAACAACGATCCCAGGGCGCCGTTGAGAGCGAGAGTTCTGACGATCAGCACGTCCTGATGCGGTCCGGCGCTTCCCGCAAGCGCCCCGAGATGGCCTGCCGCGAAGGCCAGGGCTGCGAGCAGGATCGCCGTCCAGGTGAGCGGGGCGCGCCCGCGGCCGCCGGTCAGGCGAAGCCCCAGCCAAAGCAGCAGGGTCATCAACCCGAAACGCATCACCAATTCTTCGGTGATCCCCCCGTAGAGCAGGCCGACGAGGCGACCGGCCAGGGTGGCCTCGTCCAGGCGCGGAACGCCCCTGAAGGCTCCCGGAAAGGCGTCCCGGAACAGGAGATCGGCTGCCGCGACGACGGATGCGAACACCGCTGCCAGGAGGAGCGTCGAACCCCAGCTTTCCGAGCCCGGAGCGGCCTCCATGCCGCGCAGGCGGCGCAGGACCAGGGAGGCCAGGCCCGCCTTTTCGGCAAGCGCGACCCCGAGGGCCACGGCGGTCAGCAGCAGGATCGTCGGCTGCACGAGCAGGAGAATGACGAGGCCCGCATCCGAAAGGTCCGGTGCGCCGAGGCTCTGACGAAGCTGCCCGGCGTTCTGTTCCAGGACGGGCGCAAGGGAGAGAACCCCCAACGATCCCAGCCCGCTCAGGACCAGGAAGGGTTTCAGGAAGCGGTCCGCACGGGTCATGGCATGCTCAACGGCTCGATCGTGCCGGGGGAGACCTGCAGGAGGTCGGCCCGGCCCTGGAGTTCGGCGAAGAGGCCGGGATCGGCCCCGGTCATCCAGACCTGGCCGCCCAGGGCTTCAAGCGCCTCGTAGAGGGCGCCGCGACGCCGTGGATCAAGGTGGGCCGCGACCTCGTCCAGCAGCACGAGGGGGGCGATGCCGCTCATGGCGGCCACGAGGCCGGCGTGCGCAAGGATGAGGCCGACGAGGAGCGCTTTCTGCTCGCCGGTTGAGCAGGTCTCGGCCGGCAGGTCCTTGGGGCCGTGGCGAACCAGAAGGTCGGAGGCCTGGGGCCCGACGAGGGTCCGGCCCGCGGCGCGGTC
>DATHAU010000658.1:0-2319 GCA_035296545.1 Microvirga sp. | reverse complement strand
CACCATTTCAAAGGGCTTCCTGCCGCAGGAAGATATCGGACAGATCATCATCACAACCCGCGCACGGCAGGATGTCTCCTTCCCGGCTATGGTCGAGTTGCAGCGTCAGGTCGAGCAGGTGCTGCGCGCCTCCTCTCACGTGGCCGAGGTGGTCTCAGAAATCGGCGCCACAGGCACCACAAGCCTCAACGAGGGACGTCTGTTTGTGGAGCTGAAAGCCAAGGCTGAGCGGTTGCCACTCCCGCAGGTGCTGACGGAATTGCGCCGGGATCTGGATCAGCTGCCCGGTATTGAGAGCCTCGTCACAACGGCTCAGAATGCCCGGATGGGAAGTCAGTCTGGACGGAGCGCATACCAGCTGACGATGCAAGCTCAGTCTCTTACGGAGCTGCAGCACTGGTCGGCACGGCTGGCGCACCGGATGGGCCAGGATGCCATGTTCATCGGCGTCAGGACCGATGCGCAGGAGACAGCCTTGCAGGCTACCCTACACGTCGACCACGACAAGGCGCGCCAGCTCGGGATTACGGCCGAGCAGTTGCGCTCGACCCTGCATACCGGCTTCGCCACACGACGGGCAGCGATGATCCATGGCTCTGCGGACAGCTATCAGGTCTTGATCGAGTTTGACCCCCGTCTCGCCCGGACGGCGGACCCGCTCGACCTTGTGACCATTCGGTCAGCAAGCGGCGTTCTGGTCCCGCTCTCATCCTTCGCCACGATTGAACGAACAGCGGGTCCGCGCTCCATTGCCCAGCTGGGACAGCGTCCTGCCGTGACGATCTCCTTCGATACACCGGCCGGTATTGCGCTTGGTGGGGCCGTAAACCGGATCGATACTCTCAGGCTCGAAGAAGGCGTTCCTGCCACCGTGACGACCGGCTTTGCCGGAACCGCTCGCGTCTTCCAGGACATGGTGCATAATCAGCCACTGCTGCTCGCGGGAGCAATCCTGACGATCTACATCGTCCTCGGCATGCTGTATGAGAGTCTTGTCCATCCCATCACGATCCTGGCGGGCCTACCGGCCGCCGCCATTGGAGCAGTCGCCGCCCTCCACCTTTTCCAGATGGAATTAAGTATCATGGGGCTGATTGGCATCCTGTTGCTGTTCGGGATCGTCAAGAAGAACGCCATCATGATGGTCGACCAAGCAATCGTCCGTCAGCGCGAAGGTCTTTCACCGTCCGCTGCAATCCGGGAGGCATGTCTGATCCGCTTTCGGCCGATCATGATGACCACCGCCGTGGCTCTGGCTGGCGCCGTTCCGATTGCCATTGGTCACGGCGCCGGCTCCGAGTTGCGTCAGCCGCTTGGGGTTGCGGTCATTGGGGGCTTGCTCGTGTCACAGTTGCTCACCCTCTTCATCACCCCTGTCCTGTACGTTTACTTGGAAAACCTCTCCGGGCTTGGACAGCGACTTGTCTGGATCAGCAAACACCACCCAGCATAGCTCAGCTGGTAAACGCCTGTTACGGGTCAAACTAGAAAAACCCTGCCGTTCAGGAACGTCTGGTCCTCTATGCGGCTAGCCGACTTCGGCTCAGTGCAAAGAGCGGTCCTTGCTGTCGGGCCCCTCTGGCGTCTCCGCGGACGGCGCACCGGATTACCGACGGATCGTCGAGAAGCGATGGCCGTGATAGGCCGCCGTGTAAGGTACCTGAAGGTATTCAAACGTCTTCTGGACAGCCCGGGCCGGGAGTCTGTCTTTGTATTTCCGGAAGTTCGGGATGGACCCTGCTCCGAACAGGACTTCGTTGAGGTTCAGGCCTACCCCAACATAGAACGTCCGTTCGATCGGATAGCCAAGTCTGCGCTCGTCCTGTTCAAACCCGCGCGCATCGAAGCCGGCGTGCAGTTCTGCGTAACGTAAAGGGGTGTTCTTGAGCGCCTCGAACCCGCTGCCCTTCAGGGCCATGATAAAGCGCTGACGTTGATAGGGGGGAAGAATGCCAGACTCCTCCGACGCTGTAGTGCTAGGCCGCTCGAAGCTGGCAGGCGTATACATCAGCCGCCAGTCGAGCTTCTCCCGCAGGCCAGGGATGGAGTTCCGCAGAATGGCGAAAGCCGCGCCAACGCCGTTCGCAACAATGTCCTCGCGCGAGAAGCGATGCCGGCCCGTGAACCCGTCCAGGGTCTCGCCCAGTCCCATGATGCTGAAGGCCACGAGCGCTCCCGTGATCGGGGCACCGACGGGATTGGACGCGTTGGCCCGGATCCGGTCTGTCAGGATGTCGGCGATGACGTAAGTCGAGAAAGCGTGGCCGATTTTGTCCATGCCCCCGTGCCGGGTGTTCTTGGCGAACCACCCTTCCTCAA
>DATHAU010000657.1:0-2270 GCA_035296545.1 Microvirga sp. | reverse complement strand
CCCTGGCCATCCTGGCGCGCATCAAGGCCGCAGGCGAAAACCTGGGTGGGGTGCGCCGCGCTCCGCTCCCGATCATCCTGCGCGCCCTGCTCATCGCCGCCCCGGCCCTGGTCCTGCCGTTCCTCATCCGCATCGCCGTGGGCGAGGGCGTGGCCACGGCCACCGAGGTGTCGACCATTGCGGTCCTCTACGCCCTCATCATCGGCATCTTCCTCTATGGGGGCATCGGGCTTCGCACCTTCTACGGGATGCTCGTGGAGACGGCGGCGCTCAGCGGCGCGATCCTGCTGATCCTCGGCACGGCGCTGGCCATGGCCTGGGCCCTGACGCAGACGGGCTTCGCCCAGCAGCTCGCCCAGTTCATGGCCGGCCTGCCGGGGGGCTGGATCATCTTCATGGCCACCACCATCGTGGTCTTCCTGGTCCTCGGCTGCGTGCTGGAGGGGCTGCCGGCCATCGTGCTCATGGCGCCCCTGATGTTTCCCATCGCCAAGAACCTGGGCATCAACGACATCCATTATTCCATGGTGGTGGTCACCGCGATGAATATCGGCCTGATGACGCCGCCCATCGGCATCGGGTTCTACATCGCCTGCAAGATCGGCAACGTGTCGCCCGACGAAGCCATGGGCGCGATCTGGCCCTACATCCTGGCCCTGCTGGTCGGCCTCGTGCTGATCGCCGCGATCCCGGGCATCTCCACCGTCTTCCTGTAACGCGAGAGCGTGATATCGTCGCCTGCCGCAACAACCCCGAGGGAGAAGAACCATGATCATTTCACGCCGGACCATGCTGGGGGGCGCCGCCTCCGCGGCCGTGGCCGCCAGCTTCGGAGCCCGCGCCCAAACGGCCGAGTTCACCTACAAATACGCCAACAACCTGCCCCTCACGCACCCCATGAACCTGCGGGCGAAGGAAGCCGTCGACCGGATCAAGCAGGAAACCGGCGGACGGGTCGAGATCCAGATCTTCCCCAACAACCAGCTCGGCTCCGACACGGACATGCTGAGCCAGGTCAGGTCCGGCGGCGTGGAGTTCTTCACCCTGTCGCCGCTGATCCTGTCCACCCTGGTGCCGAACGCCTCCATCAGCGGCATCGGGTTCGCCTTCCCGAACTACGACGCGGTCTGGAAGGCCATGGACGGGGATCTCGGCGCCTATGTGCGGGGCGAGATCGCCAAGGCGAACCTCGTGGTGATGGACAAGATCTGGGACAACGGCTTCCGGCAGATCACCAGTTCCACCAAGGCCATCGAGAAGCCGGACGACCTCAAGGGCTTCAAGATCCGCGTGCCCGTGAGCCCGCTCTGGACCTCCATGTTCACCGCCTTCGGCTCCGCCCCCGCCAGCATCAACTTCGCCGAGGTCTACACGGCCTTGCAGACCAAGGTGGTGGACGGCCAGGAGAACCCGCTGGCGATCATCTCCACCGCGAAGCTGTTCGAGGTGCAGAAGCACGTCTCCATGACCAACCACATGTGGGACGGGTTCTGGTTCCTGGCCAACCGCCGCGCCTGGGACCGGCTGCCGCAGGACCTGCGCGCCATCGTGGCCAAGCACCTCAACGCCGCCGCCCTGACGGAGCGCGAGGACGTGGCGAAGCTGAACGCCGGCCTCAAGGACGACCTGACCTCCAAGGGCATGCAGTTCAACACTCCCGACGCAGGCCCCTTCCGGGAGGCGCTCAGGAAGGCCGGCTTCTACGCCGAGTGGAAGAAGAAGTACGGCGACGAGGCCTGGGCCATCCTCGAGAAGGCCGTGGGCAGCTCCTTAAGCTGATCGACCGTCGCACAGCCATGAACGGCCGGCCTCTGCGCCGGCCGTTCCCTGAACCGCTCCCGCGCCGGAGAGGCCCATGGTCGACCGCCTGAAGGGAAAAACCGCCATCCTGTTCGGCGCAGGCTCCTCCGGACCCGGCTGGGGCAACGGCAAGGCCGCCGCCGTGGCCTACGCCCGCGAGGGCGCGCAGGTCGCCTGCGTCGACCTCGTCCGGGAGGCCGCCGAGGAAACCGCCGCCATCATCGAAGGGGAGGGCGGCGTCGCGCTCGCCGTCGCGGCGGACGTGACCGACCCCGCCTCCGTCGAGAGCGCCGTCTCGCAGGTGGTCGAACGGTTCGGGCGCATCGACATCCTGCACAACAACGTGGGCGTCACCCATATGGGCGGCCCGGTGGAGCTGACCGAAGAGCAGTTCAAGGCCGCGCTCGACCTGAACATCGGGCCGGTCTACCGGACCGCCAAGGCCGTGATCCCCCACATGCTGGAGCAGG
>DATHAU010000656.1:0-3659 GCA_035296545.1 Microvirga sp. | reverse complement strand
TTCCCCGCCCGCCGGGGGAGGGGCGTTGGCCCTCAGCTCGCCGGCTTGCAGTCCTTGGCGTAGGCGTCGGTGTAGTCGTCGAAGACCTTCTCGACGATTTCCGTCTGGAACTTGCCGTCGGGGCGCTTGGCGGCCTTCACGAGGTAGAAGTCCTGGATCGGGAAACCGTTGGCGCCGAACTTGAAGTCGCCGCGCAGGGACTGGAAGTCCGCCTTTGCGATGGCCTCGCGCACGGCCTTCTTGTCCGAGAGGTCCTTCACGTTCTTCACCACGCTCTCGAGGAGCTTTGCGGTGTCGTAGGCGTGCATGGCGTACGAGCCGGGAACCGCGTTGAACTCCTTTTCGTAGGCCGCGACGAACGTCTTGTTCTGTGGTGTGTCGAGGTTCGGAGCCCAGTTGGAGCCGCCGAGCATGCCGATGGCCGCGTCCTGCTGCGCCGGCAGGGTCGACTCGTCGACCGTGAAGGCGGAGAGGAAGGGGATGCGGTCGGGAAGGCCCGCCTGACGGTACTGGCGCACGAGGTTCACGCCCATGCCGCCGGGCATGAAGGTGAAGATCGCGTCAGGCTGCATGGAGGCGATCTTGGCAAGCTCGGACTGGAAGTCGAGGTTGTTGAGGGGAACGTAGGATTCCTCCACCACCTCGCCCTTGTAGTGGCGCTTGAATCCGGCGAGCGCGTCCTTGCCCGCCTGATAGTTCGGGGCCAGCAGATACACCTTCTTGTAGCCCCGGTCCTGGGCCACCTTGCCGAGAACCTCGTGGTTCTGGTCGTTCTGGTAGGAGGTGGCGTAGAAGTAGGGGTTGCAGCTCTTGCCCGCGAGGTTCGAGGGTCCGGCGTTGACGCTGATGTAGAAGGTCTGCGCGTCCACGATGGGCTTGTGGACGGCCACCGCCACGTTGGAGAAGATCGGGCCCACCACGAAGTCGACCTTGTCGCGCTCCAGGAGGCCCTTGACCTTGGTCACGGCCACGTCCGGCTTCAACTCGTCGTCGACGACGATCACCTCCACGTCCCGGCCGCCGAGCTTGCCGCCCATGTCCTTCACGGCGAGCTGGAAGCCGTCCCGCGCCTGCTGGCCCAGCACCGCCGAGGGGCCGGAGAGGGTCAGCAGCAGGCCGATCTTCAGCTTTTCCTGCGCCATGGCGGGCGCGGCCGCGAGGCCGAAGGCGGCTGCCAGGCCCAGGCTCTTGATTGTCCGATTCATCATGCACTCCCGTGTGGCTGTTTCCCCGCGCACGGTTTTCCGTGCTGCGCGATTGTCCTTCCGGCGGGGCGGGGCCTCGCCGGCTTTCGGCGATACTGTGCAGCAATTTTATCCTGCCGAACACCTCTTTTCGGTGGAGCCGGTCGCCGGGCTCCCCATTGTTGGGGATTGCCAAGCAATGCTTTAAGCTTTAAATAATTTTTACTTTTCTTCAAGCGGCCAGTTCCGCAAAAGAAAGGCCGGCGAAATGACGGGCGCGTGATCGATCATGAACGGCTTCAAGGCTGGGGATCGGCTCCGGACGCGGCCCGCTCACAGCCTTCAGTCCCCATGTCCGATCCCGCCGCGTTCCGCCCACGGGGCACAACAGAGGAACGGACGATGGCCTATACGGCTCATGTGGATGCCTTCGCGAGAGAGAACCTTCCTCCCCGGGACCAGTGGCCGGACCTCGTCTTCAGCCGGCCGGAGCTGCAATACCCGGAGCGCGTCAACTGCGCGGCGGAATTCCTCGACCGGTGGGTGGAGGCGGGCAGGGGCGACGAGCCCTGCCTCATCGGCCCCCACGAGACCCTGACCTACCGCCAATTGCAGGAGCGGGTGAACCGGATCTGCAACCTGCTCGTGGGCCGGCTCGGCTTCGTGCCGGGCAACCGGGTTCTCCTGCGCTCCGCCAACAACCCGACGATGATCGCCGTCTACCTCGCGGTCCTGAAGGCGGGCGGGGTGGTGGTGGCCACCATGCCCCTGCTGCGGGCCCGCGAGATCGCCTATCCGGTCGCCAAGGCGAAGATCGCTTTCGCGTTCTGCGACCATCGCCTGCGCGATGAGATGGAGCGGGCGAGGGCGCTGTCTCCCGACCTGCGCCACGTGGTCTATTGGGGATCGGGCGCGCCGGACAGCCTCGAGGCGCTCATCGCCGGGGCCTCTCCCGAGTTCCGGGCCGTGGAGACGGCCGCCGACGACGTGTGCCTGATCGGCTTCACCTCCGGCACCACCGGCGAGCCGAAGGGCACCATGCATTTCCATCGGGACATGCTGGCGATCTGCGACGCCTATGCGGCCAACGTGCTGCGGCCGGAGCCCGGCGACCGCTTCATCGGCTCCCCGCCGCTGGCCTTCACCTTCGGGCTCGGCGGCATCGTGCTGTTTCCCATGCGGGTCGGCGCCTCCACGGTGCTGCTGGAGAAGGCCGGGCCGGACGAGCTTCTTCCGGCCATCATGGAGCACCGGGCCACCATCTGCTTCACCGCGCCCACCGCCTACCGGGCCATGCTGTCGAAGATCGAGGGCTACGACCTCTCGTCCTTGCGCAAATGCGTGTCGGCGGGGGAGCCCCTGCCCAAGGGCACCTTCGAGGCCTGGAAGGCCGCCACGGGCATCAAGCTCATGGACGGGATCGGCGCGACCGAGATGCTGCACATCTTCATCGCCGCCCCGGAGGAGGAGATCCGCCCCGGCGCCACCGGCAAGCCCGTGCCGGGCTACGAGGCCCGGGTGGTGGACGAGGAGGGCCGGACCCTGCCCCCCGGCAGCATCGGCCGCCTCGCCGTGCGCGGGCCCACCGGATGCCGCTACCTCGCCGACGAGCGCCAGCGCAGGTATGTGCAGGACGGCTGGAACATCACCGGCGACACCTACGTGATGGATGAAGACGGGTACTTCTGGTACCAGGCGCGCTCCGACGACATGATCATCTCGTCCGGCTACAACATCGCTGGGCCGGAGGTGGAGGCCGCGCTGCTGACCCATGCGGCGGTGGCCGAATGCGGCGTGGTGGGAGCCCCCGACGAGGAGCGCGGCATGGTGGTCAAGGCCTATGTGGTGCCGCACCCCGGCCATGAGCCCGGCCCCAGCCTGGCCAAGGCGCTCCAGGACCACGTGAAGGCGGAAATCGCGCCGTACAAATATCCCCGGCTGATCGAATTCGTGGAGGCCCTGCCGCGCACCCAGACCGGCAAGCTCCAGCGCTTCGAGCTGCGCCGCATCGCGCAGCATCAGCGGCAGGAGGCGGTGAGCGCGTGAGGTTCAGAGGCGGGCAGCTCTCTTCCCTCTTATGGGGAGGAAAAGGAGGCGTGGTTCCGAGCCATGGATTCCCTTCCCCTGCGAGGGCTTGCGCCCTCTCCGGCCGGGAATGACACGGAGGGTGTCAGGTCTAATGTCATCCCCGGCGAGCGTAGCGAGGGAAGGGGATTCATAGCCCGCAACAAACCCTCCCTCTCCTCTGGAGTTGATCTCAAATTACTTTAAGCTTAAAATAAATTCACCAGGTTCTCGGATAGGGTTCTCATGATAACGGCGATCATCGGCGGCGGCCCGGCGGGGCTCTACTTCGCCATCCTGCTCAAGAAGCTGAAGCCCGAGGCGGAGGTCACAGTCTATGAGCGCAACCGCGCCGACGAGACCTTCGGCTTCGGGGTGGTGTTCTCCGACGCGACCCTGGACAATTTCGAG
>DATHAU010000655.1:0-2869 GCA_035296545.1 Microvirga sp. | reverse complement strand
GCATTGCGCGAGAAGGCAAAAGCCTCCTTCAGCGTCGTCTGCCCCCGATATCCGAGCGAGCCGTTCGAAGGCCAGCTTCCTCTCACAGGCAGGTCGATCACTCGGCTCTCGGGGGTCTTGCCGCTCTCGCAAGCGGCGATGAGCAAAGGCAACTTGGCTGTCGAGCCGGCCTGGACACTGGCCTTCACCGCATTGTTGAATTGCCGCTGAGACCAATCGGCGGAACCGACCATCGCGTGCACGCGTCCGTTTGGAGCCATCATGACCGCTCCAGCGTCGTATTCGGGCGGAACTGAACCATCCTCGACGAGATCGCCAAGATGCTTCTCGGCCAAGTGTTGGAAGCGGGGGTTCAACGTCACGAAAAAGCGCACCGTTTCCCCTGGTTGCACGTACTTCTCTCCCCAGGTCTGCACCACCCACTCCGTGAAGGCCTGGGGTTGGATCTTGAACTCCGGCAGCATGCCAGGGCGGATCCCGGCCTGCTGGGCCCGGCGGCGGTGCTTCTCGGTGATCTTGCCCTGCTCCTCCATGAGCCGGAGAACAAGAAGGGCTCGTTCATGAGCGCGGTCACGGGTCTGCTCCCTCAATGGGTTGAGACGGGCCGGAGCTTTGACCATGCCGGCCAGCAGGGCTGCTTCGTAGAGCGTCAGGTCTTTCGGCTCTTTGCGGAAGTAGTGACGGCTGGCACGGTAGAGCCCCACGACATCACGCCCGCCAAACTCGATCTGGTTGAGATAAGCGGCAAGGAGTTCGTCCTTTCCGACGGCTTCGTTGAAAGACCCGGCGTACCAGAACTCAGCTCCTTTGCGCTCAAGGCGGCTGAGCGCGTCACTTCCTCGCAGATCGTGGAACACCAGGTTCTTGAGGAGTTGCATCGGGATCGTGCTCCCACCTCGTGAGAGTCCACCCTTAAGGACCGACAGCAGCGAGACGACATCGACCCCGCTATGGTCGAAGTAGCGCTTGTCCTCTGTGGCGACGATGGCTTTCTTCATCACCTCCGGGATCTCTGCCGGTGATAGGACGACGGGGCAGCGGCAGTACGAGTCCCATCCGGTCGCGGTCCGGGTGACCATGACCTGCGGCGAGGCAACAAGGAGACGGAGAGACTTCGGCTGGAGATCCCAGAAGTAGACGGGATCGGCGGCTTGTACGGTGACGGCCTGTGATATGACGGCGAACAGGAGAGCAGTGCCGAAGGCCAAGACGCGGGTCATTTCAGGCCCTTTGATGCTCCGAACGATTCGGCGCGAAGGCGCTCAGCAGACATGAGAACTATGGCCGAAAACGGTATGGAGTTACAGTCAAGCTGTCCGAGGACCCCTCATCGCTCGTTCCTGCGCCGGCACGGACCAGATGAACTGGTGACTTCCGGTCCATTGGCGGTTTAGGTAACGATGTAGTAGTTGAACGAAGTACCCTGGAGGTCCGCTTGCCCCTCGGGCGCCGAATTCACATCGGAGAACGTTCCCTATTCCGCCGGAGGAGCGCCCTCGATGTCCACAACCTTCGGACTCCTGATCCGCAGGACGTGACTGCGAGTGTAATCGGCGTCGCACCGCTGCTGTGCTTTGCCCGGGGCCGGGCGTATGATCAATGGGCAAAGCCAGTCGGAGCGCGAAAGGCCGGATTGCATGAACTCGGGAACAGGCAGGTTGATCTGTATCGGCGGCGCCACTGTCGACTGGACGTACCGCACGAAGGATGCAGTCCATCTGAGGACCTCCAACCCCGCCACATCCGAGCGCTCCTTCGGCGGGGTGGCCCGCAACGTAGCGGAGAACGTCGCTCGGCTTGGAGCGCACTCCTCCTTGGTGTCCGTGCTCGGAGGGGACGAGAACGGCCGTGCAATTCGTGAGAGCCTCGATCGCCTCGATATCGACACACGGCACATTGGAATATCGGCGGACCATGCGACCGCAGAATATGTGGCTGTGCTTCAGCCCAATGGAGATCTTGTCCTTGGACTGGCCGATATGGCGATCTTCGATGCTTTGACTCCAACCCTTCTGAAGGAGGTTTGGCCGGATGTGTCCGCATCCTGGATCTTTGCCGACTGCAACCTTCCAGCCCAGACCGTGCATGAACTCGTCGACCTGGCGCGTCGACATTCCACGATGGTGGCAATCGATGCTGTCTCGGTCCTCAAAGTCATGCGATTGCCGCGGGACCTGAACGGCATCGGGATCCTTTTTCTCAATCTGGACGAGGCGCGAGCCTTCTTGAGGCGCTCCAGCATCCTTCCGGACGAGGCTGCCGGGACGCTTCTCGATTGCGGCGCAGCGCGCGTTATCCTGACTCTCGGCGAAGGCGGCCTGATTGCCGCGGATCGCTCCGGGCTCACCAGGCTTGGCGCCATGGCCGTTCAGGTCGTCGATGCGACAGGCGCAGGGGACGCTCTCATCGCAGGAACCCTTGTAGCCCTGATGAACGGCTCCTCCCTAGCCGATGCTGCGCGGATGGGTACAGCGGCGGCAGCGCTGACTTTGGAGAGCGCTGGCAGCGTTCGGCCGGATCTGTCGCTCTCATTGCTTAGGTCCGCTCTGGAGCGGAGTTCCAACCAGCCGTTTGAAAGGGGAATCTCATGATGCGGGAGGCAGTCGGCCGTTTCCTCGATGTCGCTCCCGAGGTGCGATCCGCCCTGCAACAGGGCCGGGCCACCGTGGCGCTCGAATCGACGATCATTACCCACGGTATGCCCCATCCTCAGAACGTAGCGACCGCCCGAGAGGTCGAAGCCGTCGTGCGGGCGAATGGAGCCGTGCCGGCGACGATTGCGATCCTCGGCGGGCGGATCAAGATCGGCCTTTCGGGCGAGGAACTCGACATGCTCGGCACGACGAGTGACGTGATGAAGCTCAGCCGG
>DATHAU010000654.1:0-2862 GCA_035296545.1 Microvirga sp. | reverse complement strand
CAAGTTCACGGAAAAGGGGGAGGTGACGCTTATCGCCAAACGAGATGGACAACAGGTTGAGCTCCGCGTGTGCGACACCGGTATCGGGATCGATGCGGATCAATTGCCGCGCCTCTTCCAAGAGTTCCACCAGGCTGGGGTCGCCAAACACCGGAAGTACGGCGGAACGGGCTTAGGCCTTGCCATCAGCCGGCGTCTGGTCACCCTCATGGGTGGCGAGATCGAGGCAGCGAGCGAGAAGGGGAAAGGATCCGAATTCACAGTCAGGCTGCCGGTGGACGCGCCGGTTCAGGCTGAGGCAGCCTGAGGAGCGGAACATGGTGCGTATTCTCTACGTCGAGGACAACGAGGACAACATCTACATGTTGCAGAACCGGCTCAGGCGACAGGGCTTCGACGTGCTCATTGCGCGGGACGGGGCGAGCGGGGTCGAGTTGGCCAAAGCCGAGCGCCCGGACTTGATCCTGATGGACCTCGGGCTGCCTGTGATGGATGGATGGGAGGCATCCCGGCGGCTCAAGTCCGATGACACAACGAGCAGTATCCCAGTGATCGCTCTGTCTGCCCACGCCATGTCGAACGACAAGGCGGAGGCGCTCGCGGCAGGCTGCGATGAGTACGACGTCAAGCCCGTGGAATGGGGAAGACTCTTGACAAAGATCAGAGCGCTTCTGCCGCCTGGGGCAACATCATGAGCGATGCCGCCATTCTTGTGGTCGATGACGACGACAACAACCGCTTCACGCTGGTTCAACGCCTCAAGCGAGAAGGATACGAAAACGTCACGACGGCGAGCGACGGGCAGGACGCACTGGCGCAGCTGTCTCGGAGCCTCTTCGATATCGTCCTTCTCGACGTCATGATGCCGGGCCTCGACGGCATCGAGGTCCTGACGGCGATGAAGGATGACCCGCTGCTGAGGCACATCCCCGTCATCATGATCTCCGCCGTGAGCGACCTGGATCGCGTGGTTCACTGTATCGAGCTCGGGGCGGAAGACTACCTGCCGAAGCCGTTCAACAAGGTGTTGCTCCGGGCCAGAGTTAGAGCATGTTTGGAAAAGAAGCACCTACATGACCAGGAAAGGACCCATTTGGCGCATATCGAATACCAGCGGGCACGCCTCAGCGAACTGTTGCACGCCATTCTCCCGGGATCTGCGGTAGCCGAGCTGGAGGCCACCGGGAGCGTGGAGCCACGGCGGTACCCAGGGGTCGCCGTGCTGTTCTGCGACATCTCTGGCTTCACCGCCTATTGCGACAGGCATCAGCCCGAGACCGTAATCCAGCATCTGGAACACCTGGTCGAAGCGTTTGAGGCGCTTACCGCCCACCACGGCTTGGAGAAGATCAAGACCGTCGGGGACGCATTCCTGGCCACCGGCAATCTTCTCCTGCCGCATGCGGACCCGGTCATGGCCGGGATTTCCTGCGCTCTCGACATGATATGGGCGGCTCGCCTCGGACCTGCTGGATGGGAGCTTCGGTGCGGCCTGCATGTCGGACCCGTGGTTGCCGGGGTGGTCGGCAGGAGCAAGTTCAGCTTCGATCTCTGGGGTGACACTGTAAACATCGCGGCGAGGCTCGCCACCGTCGGGGATAGCGGCTGTGTCCACCTGAGCGAGTCGGCTTGGACCCAGGTCAGCAACCGGTGTGACGCGGAGCCGCTCGGGATGCTCCCCTTGCGGGGCAAGGGAGCTGTGTCAGTCTTTCGCTGCCAAAGTCCGGCGGGCGACCCACCCATACCCGCTGCCCCAATGACTGGTCCAGAGACTGCCTAAACGGTGCGTGCGCGGCGCTGTCCCGTCCGCCTACTGGACCTCGTGTCCGCAGGACCGTGCTAAAGAGCCGCAATCACGAAAGTTGGAAACGCAAACGGCACGCGCAACCGTGCGACGGTTCCTGATGCGGGCGGCGGCCTAGCTCATCGCAGAGCGTCTTAGGTACCTTCCAAGAGAAACGTCAGCTGGCTAAAGCCTTGCTGATCTCATCCGCCATGCGGATAACGGCAAGGCGGATATCCTTGATCTGCTCGGACTTCGTGCCGTGGAGAAACGGAATGCTCAAGGCAGCAAGGACGCGCCCGCCATGATCCCGGATCGGTGCGGCATAGGCGTAGATGCTCGGAGCGCTCTCGCCCCGGTCCTGGGACCAGCCCTGCCGGCGGATGCGCGCGGCTTCCGCCTTGAGGCGCTTAGGATCCGTGAGGGTGCGTGAGGTGAAGGCGCACAGGGGGCGGGAGAGCCATTCCGCCTGCTTCTCCGGCGGCTCGAAGGCAAAGAGCAGCTTGCCGGCCGCCCCTGCGTTGATGGGCATCTGCTGGCCGGGCGTCACCACAAGCGCATAGGGGCGCCTGCCCTGAGCGGCTGCGAGCACCCGCACCCCTTCGCCATCGAGCACCGAAAGCTTGACGCTATGGCCGGCTGAGGCCGCCACCTTGTCGAGGAAGGGCTGGGCCAGCGCCACTAGATCGAACTGGGTTGGGACGGACGGCACATGGGCGGCAAGCGTCCGCAGGCGCTGGCCCAGCCGGTAGGAGCCGGCGCCGTGGCGCTGGACGACGTCATGCGCCTCCAGCGTATTGAGAATCCGATAGACCGCGCTGCGGGGCAGCGCCAGAGCTGTCGTCAAGGCCGTGATCGAGGCGCCGTCCGGCTGCTCCTCGAGAGCGGACAACACGCCCATCATGCGGTCGATGGCCGGAATGGTGTGCTGGCTTGCCGCGGCCCCCGCCTTGCCACGTGCGGCGATGCTCGTTTTCCTCATTGACTTACGGTCCAGGTCATTCCTAAGATCATGCAAATATGAATTCGCTCAATTCATATTTGAACAGACGCACATGAGCAAGCCGATCGACGGCTGC